>JBIKMD010000467.1:0-4786 GCA_044359465.1 Myxococcota bacterium | reverse complement strand
GCAGGGAAGGTCGGCAACGTTCAGTCGATCGACACTAAAGCGCAGGTAAAAGTCGTCGTTGGCAAGCTCAGCGTCAACGTGGCTGCGGCAGACCTCAGCAAAGCGTAGGCTATTCGTACTGTGTCAGTCATGTTCCGAGCTCCCCTCGCTGCTTTTTTGAATTGTGCGTGAAGCACCGAGAGCGAGCGGTGCCTCGAACGCGACTCCGTTTTGCTTCCGCTCGAACGCAGGCGTTGCTGAGACGACCTTGGTTGCCTCGCTGTGAGTGCGGCTAGTGCTTCACCTGCACTGACTGGACGGCGCCGCACTGGGATCAGGCAGCCGCTGCTGGGGGGCTCTGCAAACGACTCGAGCTGCGAGCACGACCCGCAGCATTGTTGTGGGTCGTCACACGTGACTCTGGCGTAGATCATCCTCGGCGAACGGCCCACGTCCTGTTGCGCATCGCGCGACAGAGAAGAAAACCGAGTGGTGATGTATGACAACATGAAGTCTTTTCATGGCCTAGACTGAAGCTGAGAGCACCATAGCTGGCCAGTTTAGTTGGTTTGCACCAAAGCGAGGTTATCGGCATGTCATTTTGCCGGGATGGGAGCCTCTGAGCAGAAGAACCAGGGCTCGCCAAATTGCTTCTTTCGCTTGCGGAAGCATGCGAGCCGCACTTCGTTGTTGCAACCACGTCCATCAATGATCGTAGCGCGCTCATAGCTTTCGGCGGCGTGTTCAACCGCTCGTTCCTGGTTTTTGTTGAAAACCGTGAGTCGCTCGGGATCGCTTGAAACGTCTGGCGGAGGCGCCGCACGACGCACCGACCTCCGGTAAAGATCTGCCCCAGAGAGATCGCCGCGCAAGGTCACTGCGACACGCTCACTCGGACAACTCCAGGTTTTTGACAGGTGATCCTTCGCATCCTCCATGACGTTTCCGCAGCCACACAGCGCAAACCCCAGGACGAAAGACAGCCCCACAGAACGCGAGATTGCAGTCATCATTTTATTCTCCTGTGCTTCGGGAATCAGAGTCAAACCCAAGTGGTAGGGTTCCGCTTGACATTAGGGACAAACCTTCTCTTGGTTTCTCCGACTGTTGGTCCAATTTAAGCGCTCCAGACGAATGTCCTTTCGCTCTTCGCCTGAGTTGGCTAGGGAGCGTCCCCTCATGAAGCGCAACACTGTAGCCAGTGCTTTTCTTCTCGCGAGCGTCATGGCGTGCGGTCAGCCGCCGGTCACCGATCCCACATCTAAACCGGCTACGACGCCACCAGCGGGAACCACACCAGCGTCCACCCAACCGGAACCAGAAGAGGAAGTAAAAGTGGCCGACCTGTCGCTTCGCCCATCTAAAGGCGTCGACTTTGGCTCGGTGGGGGTCGGCGAAGAAGGCATCCAGGAGATCACCGTCATCAACGTGGGCGAACGCAAAGCGACCAAACTCGCGGACGCATCGACCAAACTTGGTTCCTTCGCGTACACAGGTGGCGAGTTCCCAGGAACAAACGGCGACTGCGTTGCAACGCTCGAAGCGGAAGACACTTGCACTCTAGAAGTGGTGTTCGCCCCAAGCAAAAAAGGCGCAGCCAGCGCGTCGTTGAAGCTCAGCTACAACGACGGACAAGAGACGCAGACCGCGAGCATCTCACTCAAAGGCGCTGGCACGAACGTCGTCGTTGGTCCAACTGGCCCCACTGGTACGTCTGGCCCGGTGACGCGTAATCCCTCTGACGGCGCGGTGAACAAAACGGTCGAAGCGCTTGGTGCATTCGCGCTCACACCGGCACCGGGCGGCGATTTTTCTACCACCGTGCAACTCACCGCAACCAAGGCGGCTGATGATGATGCCATCTCCATCATCGCCATTGTGAACACCTCGGACAAGGTTTGGGTGACGAGCATCGAGTCCCCAAGTGGAACGGTGCTCTCGGATCCCAACTCGGACCTTACGAGCATGATCAATCGCAGCTACGAGAACGATGGTGCGCAGGCGGTGTTGATTCCGCAAACGCCAGACATCGAAGCGCAGACACCCAGTGGTTCGTACAAATTCAGAGTGTACGGGTTCAGCGTCAACATGCAGACGGGTCAGTACTCGGCCGCCACCGCAACGAGCGTAGAGGTCTACGTGGTGCACACGAGCAAGACGCCGAGCACCCAGCTTGACGTGAACCTGTTCTTCAGCGGCTCGGCTGGCGTCACCGCAAGCAATGCCGCATCCGTCACGCGCGTGAAGAACGCCATCACCACGCTCAAGTCTCTTTACGCATCGGCGGGCATGACGGTCGTCAACACACGCTTTTATGACCTACCCTCTGGTTTTCAGAACATCGCCTTTGACGACAGCGTCCGCAGAGCAGGCTACAAGACCATCGGCGAGCTCTTCTCAAAAGGCGCGGGCAAACCTCAGGGCCTGAACTTCTACTTCATTGGCGACATTGATGTGGATGGGAGCGGCACCAACTATGGCATTTTGGGCGTCGCTGGAGGGATTCCGGGCCCCGGAGCCTTTAACGACACGCAGCGTTCAGGCGTCATGGTGCTTCTCGATACGACCTCTGGCGGCTCGCAGGACGAATTGGGCTCCACAATGGCGCACGAAGGCGGCCACTTCCTTGGCCTGTTCCACGCTTGCGAAAGAAACCAGCAGAATCCCTACGCAGCCTGCGGCGTGTATGACAACATCAGCGACACGCCCAACGCTTCGAGCGCGACAAGCAACGTCATGTATTGGGCGTCAACGCCGTCGGCAACGACCTGGTCCTCACTGCAAGGCAAAACCTTGCGTCGTCATCCACTGGTCTACTGAGGTTTCACATGCTCACACTCGTGTTTTTGACGATCTTTTCCGGTGCAACGAACGCCAAGCTCGTAAACGTCCTGCGCAGTGTGGACGACGTGGTCACAGCGCGCGAGCTCGCGGAGATGAGCGCAAATCCAGCGGCGGATTTTGCTGAGATTGCTAACGATGCAAGCTTATCCTTGCAGATCCGAAGCCGCGCAGTGCTGGCGCTCAGCCAGTTCGCTGACGAGGCAACACAAAAACAGATTGCGTTGTACGCCTCTGACGCCACGCCGGCGCTGCGACTCGCGGCAACCAAAGTGCTCGCGCGTTGGGCGTCCAGACCACAGTTTGCACTCTCTGTAGACGCCATCGCCGCAATGGACCGCTCGCTCACGGATGAGGACGAGGCAGTGCAACTGCAAGCCGTGCGCGCACTGTCGCTTGTGAGCACAGCGGCGCACCCTGCCGCGCGTTCCACGCTATTCAAGGCCTTCCGCGCGTCAAAGAATGAGCTACTTCGTGACGAAATCGCTCGCAGCCTCGCGCGCTCACGTCGCTGAGCTCAACTGCACTTGCCCGCGACTACACACGCGAAGGGAGACGCATCTTCCGACAGCGATCCAATGATCGCAAAGAGCGAAAGATAACAAACGGCCGCAAACAGCGCCGCACTGGCCGCGCGACGGCGTGAAATGCGAAAGACGACCTGCAGCGCTTTCCACGTGTACGCAGCCATCCCGAGCAGAATCAAAAACGTAGCTGGGGCGCTTGGAAGAAACAAGCCGAGAAGAAACAGAGAAAGAAAGAACGAATGCAGGTGCAGCGTGAAGATGAAGCTCTCTACATAGAAGCTCTTCTTACGAAACAGAAAAGCGTAGACCCCGGCAAACATCGGTAGAAAGAAGAACAAGGCGCGCGGCGAGGATCGACCCATGTCCTCAACAAGCGTGCGCAGCTCTTCCTGGGAACGTACGGGCTTCGTCGCTTCGGACGAAGACGCTTCAATCTCCTCGAGCGCAAGCTTCGAGATCTCTTTCGCTACCGGTTGCAGGTACACAGGCAGCGAGCTCGCCGCTGTTGTCGCGGCACTGCGCGTGGCATGCGCCAGGCTCGCAATCTCCGCCCGCTCGGCCTCTGTGAGCTCTCGCTTCTCTAGACGCGCACGTTCACGTACGCGGTTAATCGCTCTCGCAAGGCCACGAAACTCCTTGGAAAGCGGTGTGAGCTTCTTTTCGTCTTCGCTGTCCAGGTCCTCATCATCGATTGTGCGGGCGACCGCATCGTCGATAGACGCTGGGTTCTCGCGCGCAGGTGCCACCAAATAGAGTCTCAGCGTGGCAAGCGAAAAGAACAAAACGCTCATAGTCAAATACAGCTTGAGCGGCGGAAAATAGCGTGTCCGACGACCGCGAAAATACTCGAGCGAGAGCTCACCGGGTTTCGTGACCAATACACGGAGCGTCACCCACAGCTTTTGTTCAAGATTGAAATAAGAAGAGAACCACTCGGCCATCAGCGCCCAGAACGTGCGCGGTGGCTCGACACGGTGCTGCCCGCAGCTCGCGCAATAGGTTCCACTCAATATGGCGCCGCAATCCGCACACGGAGGGTGCCCCACCTGCACGAGCTCATGCGGTGCATTTGCTTCCGTGAGACTTTGTTTGTCGTCCTTAGGGCTCATTCGTAGCTGAGGGCCTGCACGACCTTGAGTTTCGCGGCGCGGTACGCAGGCCACGCGCCTGCGAGTGTGGCGAACACCAGCGCAATGCTAGCGAGCGTGAATTGATAGGCCCAGGGTACGTGAAAGCCGATGCGCCAACCGGTGCCTTGGACGTTGACCACATTGACGAACAACAAACCGAGTACGCTGCCACCAACGAATGCGAGGGCGAGCGAGGCAACGGCGAGCACAGTAGCTTCGAGCAGCAAGGACAACACCACTTGGCCTGTCGACATACCAACGGCGCGCAGCACGCCAAGCTCACGTGTCCGATCGATCACCGCCGCGAAC
>JBIKMD010000466.1:0-4792 GCA_044359465.1 Myxococcota bacterium | reverse complement strand
GGCTCTCTGGCATTTATTTTACCGACATTGGCATGAAGGAAGCCTTCATTGGCCGCGCCAATTGGCTCGGCTTTCCTTGGCTCTTCAAATTTCTGTGGGCGCCGCTCGTAGACTTGTGGTCGACCAAGCGCCGCTGGCTGCTCGCCATTGAAGGCGCGCTGTGCGTGCTGTGTGCCTTGCTCGCAGGCGTGAGTAGCTTTGCGCCGAAGGGGCAGGGGGCCGCGTCACAGCCGATCGAGAAGCTGAGTTGGGCGGACCTGGCGAGCGCCGTCGATCCGACGACCGGGCTCAGCCATCAAACCGTCGTGATCATCATGATCGCGATCATCTCGGTGATGGCGCTGCTCAGCGCGACGCATGACATTGCGATTGACGCGTACTACCTGGAAGCGATTCCCACGCCTGTCGACCAGGCGTTGTATTCGAGCTTGCGCGTGCTGGGTTTTCGCATCGCCGTGATCGTCGTGCGCTCGGCGATGATCTTCTTTTCTGTTTGGTATTGGAATTTCCTTGTCGGTGCCGGGATACTTGGTGTGCTTTTCCTTGGGCACCTTTTGTTCCTTCCCAAAACCACAAAGACGGTGAAGACAGGCACGGGTTTTCAGGAGTTCCTCAACTCGTTTGCGACGTATTTGCAGCAGCCTCGCATCATTCTGATCTTGGCGTTCATCGTGACGTACAAGTTGGGCGACGAGCTACTGTTTGCGCTCAACTCGACCTTCCTCATGCGTGAGCTCGCAGTGACCAAGCCGCAAATGTCGTGGCTCTCTGGTGTCATCGGCATGACGACTACCATTGCGGGCACCACCCTCGGTTCGTTGTGGATCAAACGTGTCGGTTTCAAACGCGCCATTTGGCCGCTCACGATTCTGATGAACATCAATATTTGGGTCTACGTGTGGCTCGCCTGGGCGCGCCCGCTAGCGACGGACCCTACGGGGCTCATCATCATCTCGTTCGCGCATGGCTACGAGAACATGGCCAAAGGTCTTGGCGATGCGGCGTTCCTAGTGTTCCTGCTCTACACCTGTAAACCTGAGCACAAGGCCGGGCACTACGCGATTGGCTCCGCGATCGTTGGCTTTGGTAGCATTGCCATTGGCGGCTTCGTTGGCGACGCAGTGGAAGCCATGGGTTACACCAATTTCTACATTGCTTCGTTTCTCGCGAGCGTTCCGGGCATGATTCTGCTGCCGTTTTTGCCTATCGACGAGATGATCAAACGGCGTGAGGCTGCTTAGTTTCGACAAGCTAGCCTGACGCTGTGTCAGGCGGACTTGACGCTGCGCCACTCATTCAAAACCAGCGCGCTGTCTGCTGCGAAGATGAAGCATGGTCGCACTTGTCAAAACCCATGCCCCCCGTCCGCAGACGCAATCGCCACAGCGCTATTTCTTGCTGCAGACCGAAGCCGGTGCGATCTCTGCGCACAGTCGCAAAGACGGGGCTCATCAGATTGCCATGCCACTAGAGGTCTCAAAGATCGTCAAAGGCAAGGTGAGAACAGAGAGGGTGCAGGCGTTCGTTTCGCTTGATGACTACTTGCGTCTCACGACGCTGGCGGGTGGAAGCGCCATCAAGGGGAGCGCACCTCTAGAGAAAGGTGTGACGGTGCGTGCGAAAGCGCCCGAGCATCATGCGTCCCGCGCACCGAGGAAGACCAAAACGATCGCAGAGTGGGCCGACGCGAAGCATGCGGCCGCGAACAAGCCGATTGGCTACCCTGCAGACCTGTTCAAGCACCACGCGCGTGATGCGCATTTGACCCTTGCCAAACCGAATCCGAAAACGCTTGCGGCCATGTTCCCAAGCACCTCTGCGCCTGCGCAGAAACCAGCGCGGGCCAAATCCACTGCACCGGAAGCGGCGCCTGCTCCCAAAGCCGTGGTCGCATCAAACCCCGCTCCAGTCGCGACCGTGGTGGCTCCCGTGGTGATTGCGGCGCCTAAGCCCCAGGCAAAAACCGCTGAGCCTGCAGCAACAACGCTGCGCCCGTTTGCTCGAAGGATCGAAGCCGAAAGCGAGATTCGTACGGTCGAAACGCGCGCTAACAACGTCATCAAGAGTTACTTCGTTGCTCTCGGGATGAACGGACGTGTGACCTACTCCTATGACCTCGATGACAAAGGGCTGCCGACCAAGGTCAAAGTGTCTGGGGTGTCATCCGCTGATATCGCAGCATTCACGAGTCGCATTAGCG
This sequence comes from Myxococcota bacterium, assembly GCA_044359465.1. Classification (GTDB taxonomy): domain Bacteria; phylum Myxococcota; class JADLHZ01; order JADLHZ01; family JADLHZ01; genus JADLHZ01. The sequence goes on along the minus strand of JBIKMD010000466.1, from coordinate 2,592 downwards.
CAGCGCTGACGGAAGCCTACACCAAGGGCTATGCCTCTGATGCGAACAATCCGAACCTTGATCGCCACCGGCTGCAACGTGCCGTCCTTACGCTCGAGAAGGAGCATGTGGGTAAAAAGGGTCCTTTTCGTAGCCATGACCGCAGTGTGCTAGTTCAATGAAGATTCCTGATTTCGCTGCATTTTGCGGCGCTTTGAACCATACTTCCACGCATGCGATGGACCGTTTTTTCACTTTCCCTGTGCTGCGTTTTTTCATGCGCACAAGGTAAACTTGCCTCCACGATCGGACTCAGCGGCGTCGAAGACAGCACGGGCGGCGATGGAACCGGTGGCGATGGCGATGATCCAAGCGCTGACCCAGCGGCCCCAACCCTCACGAGTATTGCGGTATCTCCGTTGTCGTATTCGACTGGGTACAAGGGCACGCAAACTTTCAGCGCCATGGGGACATACTCTGACGGCACCACGCGTGATGTGACCGCGACGGCGGTGTGGAACGTCACCAACCCCAGCGCAGCGACGCTAGTGGGCTCCACGCTCACAGGATCTGGGGCGGGCGGCGCCACTGCCCTAACTGCTACGCTGGGCGGTGTTGTTGGCCAAGCGAGCTTTACTGCAGTGGGCCTCTCCAGCATCACGCTGTCTCCGACCGCCGTGCATTTGCTCCCAGGAGGCGCTGCCTCGTTCACCGCGATTGCGACGTTTTCCAATTCCACCACGGCTGACGTGAGCGCCACAGCAGACTGGTCGTTCGACCAAGCGTCGCTTGGCTTTGTTTTGGGTGGAAATGCTGTAGCGGCGCAGGGGGCCGGCGGAACCACGCAGATCCGAGCAAGCATGGATGGCGTCAGCGGCACGGCTGAGTTTCGCGTTGCAAACGTGACGGCCTTGGCTCTGAATGTGACGGCGGCGGATCTGGGTGTGCAAGGGCCATTGCAGCTCACGGCAAACGCCACCTACAGCACGGGCGCCACGATTGATGTCACGAACGACGCCGTGTGGTCTTCCGATACACCGAACGTAGCGACCGTGAGTAACGTCGACGGCAGCAAAGGTCAGGTCACACGCGGCTCATTGGTTGGAACAGCCCTTGTTCGCGCCGATTTCTCGGGCGCTTTCGCGCAGTCGACACTGCGTGCGCCACACGCGCGGCATGCGATCGCTACCACGACGGCGGCAAGCGGGAACCTCTACACCTACGGAATGGATGTGACGACCGGTCACCAGCGCTTTGTCGGTCAAACCTACGTTGGCGCTGCCACCGCCATTGCAACCCACCCACGGGTGAACATGGCGTATGTTGCGGTCAGCAACTTTCTCTATGCGTACTCGCTGACTGATCGCTCCGATTTCACCTACAACTCGGGCGCGACCACTTGCAGCGGTGGTGTCGCTGCGCTTGCCTCAGCCAAAGCTGTTTACGTCGTCTGTCCGGGTTCGAACACAGTACGTGCGCACGCGTTGCTACCAAGCGGGGCGATAGACACGACGGTCACTCTTCCGGCCGTTACAACGGGCAGCAATCCGAGGAGCATCGTGCTCGATGTTTCAGGGGCTTTTGCTTACGTGGCGAACACCACGGGTGGGTCGATCAGCTCATTCAGTGTGGCCGCAAATGGTGGGCTCACCGCGCTTGCGACAACAGCGAACAGCGGTGGTCCGGTGGCGCTCGCCGTGTCTCCTTATGGCAACGTCCTCTACGCCGCGAACAGCACGACGCATGACGTGTCTGCTTTTACGATCAGCAGCACGGGAGCGCTGACGCGCATCATGAATGGTGCGTCGTCCACGTTCGCCTTGTCGTCGCCTGCTAGCTCTCACGGACCCGTTTCGCTTGCGGTGGATCCGTCGAATCGTTTTCTTTACGTGGCCAACGGCACGAGTGTGACATTGAGTTTGTTCCTCATTGATAGCGCGGGCGTGTTGTCGTTGATCTCGGCGACGCCCGCAGCACTCACGGGACTCGACTCGCTCACGCTGGTGCGTGTGGACCCTTCTGGCCGCTACCTCTACGCGCACGGGCTCAACGATACTTGGCAAATGCGCCCGTCGTACGCCGGGGGGGCCATGTCATTGTTGGACGTGCGCAAAGTACGCACGCGCTCGAACGGTTTATCTTTTTTCAGCAGCACGAGCCTCGCGAGCACGCAGTTCGACCTGGAAGCGTTTTACGGCGTCGCTAACGATGGGTCGCTGAGCAGTTGTTATGTCAACGCGACCTCGGGGCTGCTCTCGTGCGGGACGATGAGCCCTTCCACTATCAATGATACGACTCCTGATCCCTACTACCCCACGGACGTCGAGGACTTCGTCGTGGACCCTTTCTACAGAGCGAGTAGTACGAATCCAGTGCGCCCGTTGTGGATTGGTGACAACGGCGATTTGCAGGGTGATTCAAATACGAAGATTTGGGATCTTGTGGATGACCAAGGCTATTTCCTGCGCAATGAGAACGCGACGGTGTCGTCGCACAGTCTTGCGACGAGCCGTATGGCGCTCGATCCTCGCGGCTACTTTCTCTACGTCGCCAACTACAGCTACACAGGCGCGGGGCAGATTTCGGGTTTGGCGCAAGACGACCCTGGTCTCA
>JBIKMD010000465.1:0-4795 GCA_044359465.1 Myxococcota bacterium | reverse complement strand
TTGTTGGAGCGCACGGGACAACTAGCTTGCTTTCGCTTACCGACTTCTTTGCTCATGCGCACGAGCAGTCGCGGCTCGAGCTGGAATCGCCAGACATCATGGCGGGCGTCTACCGCATGCTGCTCGCGATTCTGCATCGCGCGTATGCTGGGCCTACAGACCTCAAGCATTGGGAGACTATTTGGCGGAGTGGACGCTTCGACATGCAGCGCATCGGCGACTATCTCTCGAAGTGGGAGTCACGCTTCGATCTTTGGGATGAGCGTCATCCGTTTCTTCAAGACCCGAACGCTGCGGGAGACATCGAGCCAATCGCGCGCCTCTTCGTGGACAAAGTGAAAGGCAACAATGCAACCCTGTTCGATCACTCTCTTGATGATGTCGGTGCTGTCATTCCGATCGCCGTTGCCGCGCGTCGGCTGATCGGTGCGCAAAGTTTTGCTCTTGGTGGGCGTATCGCTGGGGCCTCCTCCGCTGCCGTCAGTCATCCGTCGGCAACGATCGCCACTATGCTCATGGATGGCGACTCGATGTTCGAGACACTCGTGCTCAATCTGAATGTCATCACAGAGCAGCACCCAATCCCATCGACTGCGCGCGACGCTCCATCTTGGGAGCGCGACATCGGGGAGGCCACGGAACGCGCTGAGTCTGGTTTCTTGGATCTGCTCACATGGAGACCGCGACGAATGAGGCTCGTTGCATCGCAGGCTGATGATGGAGTGCAAGGGGTGCTCTTGGCAGGCGAGGCAGATCGCATCAAACGAAGTGAAACGTTTCAGGACCCGATGGGCGCTTATCGATCCTCGAAGACCGCCGGCTTCATCGAAGTCCGCGTGGATGCCGATCGTGCTGTCTGGCGTGACAGCCATGCGCTATATGCAGGGGACTCTGAATTGGGTCGTCGACCCACTGCGCTCGCGCAAGTCGCAAAGCTCGTCATGAACGATGTTCTGCCAAAGACACGGCGCGCGCGTTTGATTGTCTTCGGTTTTGCAACCGACAAGGCAAAGGTTCTCCTTGGTCGGGTGGATGGCTTGCCAATACCTCTGGCGGTGCTCTCAAATGCTTCCGCTCATTCACGAGTGCGCGACGCGTTGTCCAAAGCAGATGAAGGGTCGACGTGTGTTTGGTCTGCCTTGCAGATCACGGCCCAGAAGTCGCTGGCAATGGGAGACCGAGATCCAGATCCGGCGGATGTAAGAAAAATCGCTGCATCCACGGGCGCGCGCGAGGCCTACTGGGCGTCGTTGGGCATTGCGTTCAACGACTTCATTCTGAAGCTCGCCGATGCCCCGGAAGCTGCAAGCGCCGATTGGGAAACGGCAATCAAACTCGCCGCGCACACAGCGTTCGAACGAGCCGAAATCAAGCTCGGTGCAAGTAGCAAAGGACTGAAGGCCATCGCGATGGGCAGCGACCGTTTGCGACGTGGTCTCTTCGAGCTGTTCCCCACACAATTCGCTCACGCTGCGGAGAAACAATGAACGAGAAAGCTTTTATTGCTCATCTAACCAAGCTCGCGAGGCCAGAAGCGGGCGACCGTGCCGCCCTGGCGGCGCTTCGTCGCTCGCTCGATGAAGAGACGGCATCGTTTGCTGGAGCTGCGCCGCATGTCGTACGATTCCTTTCTGCGGATTCGTCGCAGAAGCAGGAGCGGATTGCATACTTAATCGGCGGGCTATTTGCTCTGCACAGCGACATCATCGAGCAGAACATTTCGTTCGCGAGCGTGTTGAAGCGAATCAGCGATGCTCGTGACTCGGATAGTCTTGAGCTGCGTTTTTCGGCAATGCTGAAGACGAGCGCCGAGGATCTGCCTACACATCTGCGCCACGCCGTTTCGCTCGCTCGATCTGAGGGACAGGCGATTCCTTGGGCCCGCCTCCTTCACGACTTGCTCCGCTGGGATCACCCAGACGGCTACATTCAGCGCCGCTGGGCGCGCGACTACTGGTCTCAAGAAGTTAGCGAAAAAACGGACGTGTCTGTCCAGAAGGATCAATCATGAAAATCGAGCTTCATCTTTTGCAGAACTTTCCTCCCTCATGCCTCAACCGCGACGACACCAACTCGCCGAAAGATTGTGAGTTTGGTGGTGTGCGACGCGCGCGTATTTCTAGCCAGAGCTTGAAGCGTGCATTGCGAGAAGACTTCCGGAAGAACGCACGAGTCCCTGATGAGCAGCGAGCTGTTCGCACTAAGAGGATCGTCGAGGATGTCGCAAAGCGAGTCGCTAAGGCTCACGACACCACCATCGAGCATGCGACTATGGTTGTGTCGACGCTCCTCAATGCGAGCGGTCTCACTGTTAAGTCCGACGAAGAATCGAAGACAGAATACTTGTTGTTTATGCCAGAGCGCAGCCTCGGCGAGCTTGCGTCGTTGATCGCGCAGAACTGGGAGCAACTGAAGACGCTCGGGCTTACTGACAAAGAGGAGAAAGCAGAAGAAGGCAAACCAAAGAAATCCAACAAGAAGAAGAAAGCAGATGCCGAAGGCGCGGCTAGCGACGCGATTGGCAAAGACCTCGCGCGAGCCGCCGTTGACGCTATCTACGGCACAGCAAATACTCCAGAGCTTGCTCTATTCGGCCGCATGATTGCAGATCGTCCGGAGACGAACGTTGATGCTTCTTGTCAGGTCGCGCATGCGATTAGCACGCATCGCGTGGCCATGGAGTTCGACTACTACACGGCAGTTGATGACCTGAAACCGCGTGACAACTCCGGCGCAGACATGATCGGCACGATTGCGTTCAACTCCGCTTGCTTCTATCGCTACTCCGTCCTCGACGTGGAGCAGCTTGCTCGCAACCTTGCGGCGAAGACTCATGCCGAACTTCTCACCTCCGAGGAAAAGGGGGCCGCAGTCCAAGCGGCCAAGTCGTGGCTGGAAGCTTCATTCAACGCGATCCCTAGTGCGCGGCAGAATACCTTTGCCGCTTGGACACCACCTGAGCTGGTGATCACCGCCGTGCGATCCAAGGGTGCGTCGCTGTCGCTCGCGAATGCGTTCGCCAAACCGATTCGCGTTGACTCGCGTGATGGTGGCGACGGACTGATGCCGGCGTCTGCGACGGCCTTGGCCAAGCACTATGATGAGATGCGCAAACTGGTGGATGACCAGGCGACCATCCGCGTCACGAGCGCAGGTGCGATGACTACGCCAACCGGCAGTGAAGTAGTCGAGTCGTTCCCAAAGCTCGTTGCATCGATTGGGAATGACCTCGCGACTTGGGCTGGTGCGTGATGAAGAGCGTGTTGATGAGACTCGAAGGTCCCATGCAGTCCTGGGGATTCTCGAGTCGCTTCGAGGAGCGAGATACGGCGCTCGAGCCAACGCGCTCAGGCGTGATCGGTTTGTGCTGCGCAGCGCTTGGGATTGGGCGCGATGACTCCAAGGCACTGGGACAGTTCGCCTCGCTGGCAATGGCTGTTCGCGTGGACAAGCAAGGCGTCGTCATGACCGACTACCAGACGGCTGGCGGTGGTACCTTCGACGGGAAGAGCTATGGCGTCTATCGCGCTAGTGGTGAGTCGGGCGGCACGGTCCTTTCGCGACGGGCACTTCTCGCGGACGCTAGTTTCCTGGTCGCACTTGGCGGCGACGCTCACGAGCTCATCGAGAGTATCGACGACGCGCTGAGCAATCCTCGTTGGCCGCTGTTCCTGGGTCGGCGAGGTTTCGTCCCCGCACGCCCCATTCGTTCCGGGGTGACGAGCTCGGGTCCGATCGAGGCCCTATCCGTCCATGACCTTCCCTCTGCAACTAATGAACGCCGTTCCCTGCGTTTGGTTGTGGAGGTTGCGAGTGGCGGCTTGCCGCGAACCGATGTGCCACTTTCGTTTTCATCTGCTCAGCGCTCATTCGGCGTGCGCTTCGTGGAGCTCCGTTCGCTGCCGATAGGAGTGCAGTGATGTTTCTCTCCCGCTTGCGTCTCGATGTGCGCTCAAACGACGTGCGACGTGATCTCTCGGACGTCGGTGCGCTGCATCGACGAGTGCTCTCTGCTTTTCCTATGGCACTAAAACCGGAATCACCACGTGAGTCGCTCGGGGTATTGTTTCGTCTCGACAAGAGCGCTGACGGTCGATTGGCTCTTCTCGTTCAGTCGTCGGAAGTCCCCGACTGGACGAAGCTTCCCTCTGGCTATCTTTCCGTCGCGAGCGCTTTTGAAGACGAAGGTCCAAACCCGGCAGTGCGATCTATAGATGCCATGCTCGGTGCGTTCGCCGTTGGCGCGGAGTTGCGCTTTCGCTTGCGCGCAAACCCCACAAAAAAAATCGACACCAAAACGGGTTCTGACGGCAAACGTCGCAACGGCCGCAGAGTGCCATTGCGGACTGAAGCCGAACGCGCCGCGTGGCTCAAGCGCAAAGGGGAACAACACGGATTCCGTGTGCTTGACGTAGAACAGTCTGGCCCTCCCACGTTGTCTCAACTCATCGACGTCACCGAAGGGCGCGCGATTGGGTACCGCCCTGGCTCAAATCCCGAGCAGGAGAAAATGACGTTTGCTTCCACCGTTTTCGAAGGACGTCTCGCCGTGACTAATGCAAACGCATTCCGCGAGACCGTCACGAACGGAATCGGCAGCGGAAAAGCCTTCGGCTTCGGCTTGCTTTCCTTAGCCGTTTGAACGCTAGCCAACCCGGATCGTGCAGGGTACTATGCTTGAGAGGTTGAAATGACAGCACGTGCGACCGTACATCAAATCGTTGACCGTCTTTCGGACGATGAGTTGGACCAAGCGCGCCACCTCCTCGAGCGACTACATAGTGCCAAGGTTGAT
>JBIKMD010000464.1:0-4805 GCA_044359465.1 Myxococcota bacterium | reverse complement strand
AGCTACTGGACGTCGGCAGGTGCGACCCGGATCTGCCTCTTTCGAGCCTTTAATCTGCAGCGAGCGGAAGACGTCCTGAAGCTAGACAACCGGGGTCGACGCCGCAGGATTCCATCAACCAATTGGTGGATTCGCGTTCACGGCGCCTCGGTGATCGGCCAAATTGCGCCAGTCGTGATCACCCCAAATTGTACCAGTTGAAGGCGGTCGAATCAGGACGTTGACCGCGGCCGGGAAGCTCTGCTCCGCGCGCCGCCATGGGTTACGTCTTGAGCGAGAACAAAAAGCAGCAGGTCATCGCACTAGGTCGACTGGAGTGGTCGTTGCGTCGCATCGGGGCCGCCACCGGCGTCGACCGGCGCACAGCGCGTGGCTATCTTGTCGCAGCTGGTGTGCCGATAAGAAGTGAGCGCGGACGTCGCGCTCCAAATTGTACCAGTGAGTCCGAGGGGGTGATCACCGGCGATGCGCCGCGGTTTACTGTCGATTTCGCCCCCGAGAGCGCTTCCAAATTGCGCCAGTCGGTGATCACCGGTGCGGCAGAGCCGTTTCCTTCAACTAGCGCGTGCAATGCGCATCGCGAGTTCATCGAGCAAAGCCTTGAACGCGGTCGCAACGCGATGGCGATCTGGCAGGACCTCGTCACCGACTACGGCTTCACCGCCAAGTACTCGAGTGTGCAACGCTTCGTGCGCCGTCTTGAGCCGAGCGCGCCTGATGCCCATCCGCGAATGGAAACAGCGCCAGGCGAGGAAGCGCAGGTCGACTACGGCGAGGGCCCGATGGTGCTCGGCGAGAACGGCCGGTACGTGCGCACGCGGCTCTTCGTTTTGACTCTGGCATGTTCTCGCAAAAGCGTTTGGCTGCTCACATTCAAGTCGAGCAGCAAGACGTGGTGCGAGCTGCATGAGGAAGCGTTTCGGCGTCTAGGCGGCGCTGTGCGAATCGTCGTGCTCGATAACCTTAAGGAAGGCGTCATCAAGCCGGACTTCTACGACCCAGTTCTCAATCCGCTCTACAAAGACATGCTCGCGCACTACGGCGCGACCGCGTTGCCAGCACGGCCGTACGATCCAAATCGCAAAGGCAAAGTCGAATCAGCAGTTGGTCACGCTCAGAAAACGCCGCTGCGTGGGCAACGCTTTGAAACGCTCGCTGATGCGCAGGCCTACCTCGATCGCTGGCAAGCGAGCTTCGCTGACACGCGCATTCACGGCACAAAGAAGCGTCAGGTCGCGGCGATGTTTGCAGAGGAGCAGCCATTCCTCGTGCCGATGCCTTCAACACCATTTCGCTACTATCAGCACGGTCGGCGCAAAGTTCATCTTGATGGCTGCGTTGAAATTGATTCGGCGTACTACGGCGCGCCGCTCGGTCGCATCGGCACGGAACTTCTCGTGCAGTGGGACTCACTCGTGGTGCGGTTGCTCGATCCAAAAACAGGCGAGCTGCTGCGCGAGCACGTTCACACTCAGCCTGGACACTTTCGCGTCGCTCAAAAAGATCTGTCGTCCAGAATGCCGCCGAGCACGGCACAAACGCTCGAACGCGCTTGGCGCATCGGCAAAAACATTGGCGCGCTCTGCGCCAAGCTACACCACAAACAGGGTGAATTAGGCATGCGCCGAATCCTCGGCGTCCTTTCGCTCGCAAAGAAGCACGGCGCTGCCTCTCTCGACCACGCGTGTCGCACCGCGCTCGATATGAACGTCATCGATTATCGATTCGTGCGCCGCTGCGTCGAACGTCAGCTTCCGCCAGCACTCGCACTCAAACAAATCGACCCCATCATTCGCGAGCTGTCTCAGTACCGCGACATCATCAACAACATGAACAAGGAAACGCTCCAGTGAACATTCCAGAAATGCAGCGCACCCTCAGATCTCTTCGTCTTGGACGCATGTCGGAGGTCGTTGAAACACGCATCATCGAAGCGCAAAGCGCACGACTTTCACACGCAGATTTTCTCTCGATGCTCATCGGCGATGAGTTGCAAAAGCGAGCCGATCGGCTTCTCTCTCGCCGCATTCGTGCCGCCGAGTTTCGCGACGCCGGAAAGACGCTCGATACTTTCGATTTCGACTTCAACAAGAAGATGAATCGCCGCGAGATCTTTGAGCTCGCGACCTGCGGATTCTTGGCGAAGCATGAGGACATCCTACTTCTAGGCCCACCGGGCACCGGAAAAAGTCATCTCTGCCAAGCCATTGGGCACGCTGCGATCACGCACGGACATCGCGTTGTCTATCGCGAAGCCCACACGCTAATCGAGCAGCTCGCCGATGCCGCGCTCGATGGAACTCGGCGCGAAGTCATCAACAAGCTCGCTACCGCTGACCTGCTCATCATCGATGACCTCGGCATGCGTAAGCTGCCACAGAACGCGGCCGAGGAACTGCTCGAGCTTTGCATGAGACGCTACGAACGCGGCAGCACGATCATCACGTCGAATAGGCCCGTCGAAGATTGGTCAAAACTTTTAGGAGACACAGCTGCGGTGACCGCCATGCTCGATCGAATGCTTCACCACGGTCACGTTATCAAATGCGGACCGCGACCATTTCGTACGCGGCAGCACACAAGCAGCTTGCCCCAGGAGCAGATGAACGGTTAGGAACACGCTGTCCTGATCGCCGCCTTCAACTGGTACAATTTGAGGCGATCACAACTGGCGCAATTTGGGGTGATCACCGAGGCACGGCGTCGGTGTGGATATCTTCAAGTCAACGAATGTCGGAGGCATCGATTTCGACTTCGACAATCCACGTCCAGACGAATGGCGACTGAAGCTCTTGTTTGAGAAACTCCTCGCCGATGGACAGATTCCGTACGAAGAGGTGGCGGACTTCGCTGACGATGAGGATGCTTTGGACTCCGCCATCAAAGACGTAATTGCGTCGTTGAACGTGTAGCGTGGATTCGCAAATACGTAGGATTTAGAGAAAGATCTGCGTCCGGACGCCGTCTTTTGATCTGTCAGAAGAAATTGTGTCGCAAAACTCATCGCAGAATCAAAATCCCAAAACTGGCCGGTGAGATGAGTTTTGACCCTCGTCAGCTACTTGACGTCGGCAGGCTAGGCGGCGGAATGCGCGCGAATTCGGTTCTTGTACCGGAAGCTCAGTGATGGATCACCGTGGCGGATGTCGAGCCGGCCGTCCTCACTTCAAGAATCCGAACCCGCTGACCTTGCGCTCGCCGCATCCCCCATCGTTTGGTTCGATGATGTACTTCCCGCGCTTGTAGTGCACGACGCGCTGCGATGACATCGTGCGTTCCTCTCGCCCGCTAAGAATGCGCTCAAGCTCATCAACCTCTCGCAACGGTCGATGAGCGTCGTGAGTGCTATGCGGCACTTTGCCGAAGCGCTTGTTGTAGTCCACGAGGAAGAGGGGCAGGGAACTCGTTGCCAGCGCTCATCGAGCAGATGCCGCGAAGGCGTAGCTCTTTGACGAGCCGATCTACCTTTCCGAGGGGAAGCCGGGAGCGTCTCACTTGCGGAATCGGTCACACGCGGAAACCAAATGGTCGGGCTTGTCAATCGCCGGACAGCGAGGTGAACGCTCGCTGGGAAGAGCTGCTCTACTTGTAACACTGAGCACATCCGCTCATGCGCCGCTGGCAGCCATGGTGGCGCTACGAATCTAGTGCATTGAATCGCCTACCCGCTGGTTGTCATTGATGTTGCTGTGCTCGTTCTGGGCTCAGCCTCAGTTGCTTTTCTTGCTCAGTTCTCGGTGCCTATCCGCCGCGCTCTTGAAGGCTGCGGCGAGCAAACCGATGCGTGGATCCACCATGGTTTGATCGTCGAAGTGCACGCTCCAGCGATCACCAGTCAGAGTAAACGCCGGGCGGTCGAGCGTCAGAAGGCGCTTGCCGTCTCTGCCGGTCATTTCGATGTGCGTGGTCAACCAGTCCTCCTTCGCCGATTCAGCAACCACTGCGCCGTTCGCGTCGAGGATTTGGTAGTGGGTCTGCCAAGACAACAAGCTCGACCAAACCTCTTCCTTGAGCGTCCCGATCTTCTTGCCACTGCCGTCAAAGACGTCGACTTGCGTGCCCCAAGAGAAGGGGTGTTCTTTGCCGGTAGCCACAACATCTCCGTGGTGGTCCTTCAGTGAAAAGGTGTTGCCTACGGCTAACACGCGTTCGTCTATGCTTCCTTCATCGCTGCCCTCATCACCGCTCAAGATGAATGAAAGTCCGAACGACATCACATTCTCTTTCGCGATCATCTCGGTCGGGTACGTGCCATTTTTGCGCCTGACGAATGGCCTGCTCAAAGCTTCCTCTAGGCTGTCTTTCATCGCTCCGAGCGGAGTGCCTTTGTATGACGTGCCACGCAGCGCAACATACATGTCACGCAGTGAGACCTGGGCGTCGTTGAAGAAGCCTTCGGACTCTACTGATGCGAGCGTTGTGTAAGCGTCTGGATAGCCGTCGAGCGTGTCGAGGAGCGCGTCCACCTCAGTTGAGAGCTTGCCGCGCGCAGAGGCAAACTCCTGCTGCGAGACGTGCTTGATATCGGTGTCCAGGTGGTGCGACGCGTCGGCGAAGTACGTGGTCAGGGCGCGCAAGGCATCGATCGAGCTCATTGGGGGAAATCCTCCACTGCAATTGACGGCACGCGGCGGTCGGTCGTTGCGTTGGAATTTTCGCAAGTAGCAAAACGCTGGTCGCGACCTTGGTGCCAGAACCACTCCAATAAAGAGTGACCAATTCCCCGCCTTACTCGCGCAAGTGCCGCACCAACCCGAGAACCCCTACATGTCGATTCAGAAACTGAAAACCGAGATTGCCTTCAG
>JBIKMD010000463.1:0-4809 GCA_044359465.1 Myxococcota bacterium | reverse complement strand
CCCGTGCCGCTGCCTCCGGATCGTGAGTGACCATGAAGATCGTCTTGCCAAACTCTTTGTTGAGTTGGCCGAGCAAATCGAGAATAGAATCGGCGTTCTCTCGATCGAGATCGCCGGTAGGCTCGTCAGCGATGAGGATTTTGGGATCGGTGACGATGGCACGAGCGATGGCGACACGTTGCTCCTGTCCGCCCGAGAGCTCACGAGGATAGTGATCCATACGTTCGCCAAGACCCACCACGCTGAGCGCCAAACGCACGCGCTCACGCCGTTGCTTATTGCTGAGATCTTTGCGGAGCAATAACGGGAGCTCCACGTTCTGCGCGGCGGTGAGGACCGCGAGGAGATTGTATTGCTGGAAAATGAAGCCGATCGTGTAGGCGCGCCAGCGCGACATCTGTCGCTCGCTCATGCTGCCAAGGTCGGCGCCCGCCACTCGAATCGAACCGGCGGTCGGCCGATCGAGCCCCGCGATGAGATTGAGCAGCGTTGATTTGCCTGAACCCGAAGGACCCATCAGGGCTTCGAACCCGCCAGATGGCACCTCGAGATCGAGCCCGTCGAGAACCCGTACCTCTTGATCACCCTTGTAGTATGACTTGGCAACGTCGACGAGCGACAGAACGATTTCTTCGCTCGGCGCCGCGGCTGCGGGCTCGCCAAAAGACAACGTCTCCTCGACGCTCTCTTCTATCTCCGCTTCGGAGAGCTCTTGTTCGAGGTCATCTCCGTTCACTATTCACTGCGTTCTTGGACCACGCTGCCATCAGCGAGCGCCTCTGGAGGATCAACGATAAGGTGCGCCCCAAGGGGTGGTCCGTTGAGGATTTGAACGAGCTCGCCTGCGTCCTTGCCAAGGCTTACGTCGACCGCCTTGGCTGTCCCATTGGCGACGACAAAAACGCGGGACCGACCGTCCTTCGTCACTACGGCCCGTTTGGGCGCGAAGGTCGAATTGGCGAGGTCCTTCGCATCGGCAAGCGCACTGTCGAGAAAATAAACCTTCGCAGCCATCTGAGGCAGCACGCCCGTTGCTGCTTCGAGAAAGCGGACGCGTACTAGGATGGTGGCCTTCTGACGATCGACCGACGAATGGATTTCTTCGATGCGCCCAGAGAAGCGCTTGTCACGAAACGCATCGAGGCGAATGAGCGCTGGGTCGCTCACTTTCAGCAAGCTAATCTTGGCCTCGGACACTTCGGCCTCGACGAATAAAGAGCTAAAGTCCACCACCTCGACGATCGCGCTGCTGCCGCTGCTCGTCGAGCCCAGGGTCTCGCCAACGGTAGCGAATCGTTTGACGATACGCCCAGCGATCGGCGAGGTCACTTGCGTGTTCGCCAGCGCGAGCTTCGCACGCTCCAGCCGCGCATTTGCTGAGCTCACCTCAGCCTGCGCTTCGTGCATGTTGGCGGTCGCAATGTTCACTCGCGACTGAGCCGCATCAACAGCGGCTTGCCCAGTCGAACCAGACTTGAACAAGGTTTGCTCTCGCCGCAGCTGAAGTCGTGCATCGTTGAGCGATGCGCGAGATGCTGTGACGCGGGCCTTCGTCGTACCGATTGCCGCGCGTGCCTCGCTCACGCCTGCCGCAAGCTCGCCTGCGTCGAGCTCGGCGATGGCTTGACCCACTTGCACTTCTTGGCCTTCTTCAACGAACAAGCGAGCAATACGACTTGCCGCTTTGGCTGCGACGAGCGCTCTCCGCTTAGCCTCGATATAGCCAGTTGCAATGAGCCTGACGCCGACACTTTCTGGCGTGCCTGCGATGACCTCTGCTGTGGTAACGATCGAGACCTCTGGACGAGATAGGTAGCGATAGGCCCCGAAAGCAGCGCCCGAAATGACCAGCACGATACCGACGATAGAGAGCACACGCACTGCAGTGGAGCGCTTCTCGTCTTCTGGTCCCTTCAGATGCATCTGAGACAACTGGCGCAATTGCTCGGACACGCTTCTCGCTCTCTCGGCCTTGCCGTATAGCGTGATTGTCCACGAGCCGCCGGCGCTATTCAATTCTTTTGTACACCCGTCAGAACCCTCAAGGTATGCTGAAAGCACCTCGATGTTTTCACGACGTTTATCTTGTCTCCTAGCAACGTTCAGCGCTGTCGCCGCACTATCGACCCATGCTTACGCCCTGGACGCCTCGCGGAGGCCCGATCAGTATCGACTCGATGTTTGGGACGCAGATCACGGCACAATCGACAACACGTTTCATGCGCTAGCAATCGACACCCGCGGGTTCCTCTGGCTTGGCGAGGACGAAGGCATCGCTCGCTTCGACGGGAGCGCCTATGTTCTCTTCGATCCAAGCACTGGCGCTGCCGTTCCTAGCGGAGGCTCTCCAACGGGAATGGTGGCAACACAAGACGGCGCCGTGTGGGTCGCCATGGAAGCTGGTGGTCTGTGGCGTTATTTTGCTGGGCAGTGGACGCGCGCCGCTGCACTGCCAACGTTGAATGTGACGGCCTTAGCCATTGGAGAGCAGAACCGCGTCTGGGCAGGTACCGCTGACGAGGGTGTTTTCAGCGTCGACGCACAACTCAATGTGAGCGCCGCTCTTCCCGTGAAAACGGGCCGAGTCCGTGCGCTAAAAGTCGACAACGAAGGCAGGCTCTGGATTGGCTCAGACGAAGGCATCGCCATTGCACAAGGCACCAGCGTAAAGAAGCTGGCGAAAGGCCCGCAGCTCGCACGCGGTTTTTTCGTGAACGGCGCCAGCAGCATGCTCGTGGCATCACTCAATGGTCTCTGGGTCGCAACTTCGGCTGAGAGCTTTGAGCTGGCGGACGCTTCGCCCACAGACACCGTGCTCAAAGATAGAGATGGAAACATTTGGACCGGCGGCTGGTCCACTCCGCTCACCAGACTTCAACGAACGACATCTGGCTGGACGGCCGATCGGCTCAAAGGGATTCCGTTTCTCAAGGCGCTGCTCGAAGATGCAGATGGAGACTTGTGGGTTGCGACCCCGGGGAAAGGTCTCTTTCGACTGCGTGACACGGTCTTCATTCCTTACGGCGCCGCCGATGGAACAGCGGACGCGTGGGGGGTTCTAGAAGACAAAGAAGATACCATTTGGACAGCGATGCCCAGCGGACTTGGGCGAGTGCTCCCCAGCTTGAATCGGGGCGCAGGCGTCAAGCTGGCCGTCGATAACGTCAAAGGACTCGCCCCAGCGCTAGACGGTTCGATTCTCGTACGCACCGGAGCTGACGTGTGTGCGTACAGCAAGGGGCGCTGCACTTCGATCATCGACCCCAAATGGAAACTGCCAGCCAAAGAGCCTCGCGCTGCTCTACGCGAGGCGGATGGCACGACATGGATTGCGCTCGACAGCTATGGGGTGGTCAAGCTCGGAGACCACGCGCCAATCATCTATAATCAGCATCCTGGACTCACCGGCACAGTGCTCAACATCTTTCGTGAGAAGGCGGGGAGGCTGTGGATCAACGCGCTCGACGGCGTGACGTTTTTCGACGGCAAGACTTTCACAGTTCCTGATGAGCCGCGCCTAAAGACGGCCGTCATCAGCGACATCGTGGAAGAAGATGACACAACGCTGTGGATCGCCACCGACAGCCTTGGCGTTGGCCGCAGACGCAACAACAAGTGGAGCTGGTTTAGTGGCCCGCAGGGGTTTCCACCAACGGCGCACACCATCGTTCCAGATGGTCATGGTCGGTATTGGATTCCAACAAACCGCGGCATTTACGTCTACGACAAGGCGCAGGTTGATGCACTCGGCGAAAACGACAAGGCAGAGTATCGTTTGTTCGACGAACACGACGGTCTCCCAGCGCGCGAATGTAACGGATTGCTACCCGCCTACGCTCGCTCGCACGATGGCAGACTTTGGTTCCCGACAGCGCGCGGCCTCGCAGTCGTAGACCCGAGCAAACTGTCGCCGCAGTTGCCACCACGCGCCGTATTCGTCGAATCCGTGCGCGCAGACAATCACCCCGTGGCCGACACCAACGCGATCCCAGCAGGCGTCAAGACGCTCGACTTCGAATTCACCGCGCCAATGCTCAGCGCTCCGGAGAAGGTGAGCTACTCCTACCGTCTTGTTGGCTTCGACACCGAGTTCCGTGAGCCAACGGTTACGCGCTCAGCTCGCTACACGAACTTGGCGCCGGGCGAGTACACGTTCGAAGTTCGTGCGCGCGCCGGAACGAGTGAATGGACGAGCACCGAGCTAAACGTGACCAAGCTCGCTTTCTTCTACCAAACGCGCACGTTCATCGTGCTCGTCGTATCGTGTATCGCGGGCCTGCTATACGGCATCTACGTGATGCGCGTTCGGCAGCTGCGTCAGCGTAACCTCGAAGAGCAAGAACAGAAAGAACGCCTTCGCGAGCTGGAGCTGACCTCTGCAGTGCAGACGATGCTCCTACCTAAGAGCACAACCTTCAATTCGGACAAGGTGAAGATCTCTGGGTTCTACAGACCCGCAACGGCGTGCGGCGGTGATTGGTGGTGGTACGAGGCGCTCGGTGAGCGCGTCTACCTCATCATGGGAGACGTGACCGGGCACGGCGCACCAGCGGCCATGGTCACAGCTGCCGTCGCAGCCAGCTTTCGCACCATGCGATCCGAGCATGCGCACCTCGATGTACCGAGCATGATGACGACCATTCATCAAAACCTGGAGGCGTTTTGCGCCGGGAAATATGCCATGTCGATGCTGGCGCTCGAGGTAAACGCACGCTCAGGAGAAGCGCACCTGTGGAGCGCCGGCGCCCCCATTCCGTTGATCGACCAAGGACAGTCAGTCTCGTCAATCGCGCTGCGTGGCGGCCCCCT
>JBIKMD010000462.1:0-4810 GCA_044359465.1 Myxococcota bacterium | reverse complement strand
AAAGTCCCGCTTTCTTTCTACGCTCCATGGTCTCTGTCAGCGCGATGAGCTGAGGGCGGAAATGAGCTCCAGGCGTGCCGCAGAAGAGCTGCTGCAACCGGACGGCGAGCGCCTAGAGGACGTGGAGCAACGGGCACGTCATCTATGTAGGACTTTTGATACACGCAAAGTCTGGCTCATCGACGACGCAGACAAACTCAGTGATCTCAGTGTCGACGTGCTCGCGCGTCTCATCGACCATGCATCATCCATGGGCGCAGCCATCGTCCTTGGGGTGACGACGGCTTCGGCCACTTCGCGTTGGCAGCTTCTCGAAATTGAAAACCGGCTCCGCCTCACGTTTGTGGATATTGGCCCACTCAATCGGCGCGATCTGCAACTGCTCGCCGAAGCACTGCTCGGAAACAGCCTACCTGACACCTGGATCAGTGAGATCCATGCGGCTTCGGCTGGCAATCCTCTCTGGGCACAAGAAATCCTACGCGGCTGGGTGAGCGAAGGCGCCATCGTGTTTCGCGATGGTGAGTTCCGCGCTCAAGGCGAGCAGCCTACCCCCATCGACAAATCGCGCCTTTCTACGCTGATGCAAGCGCGTCTTGCGAACGTGGACGAGGCACTCTGGCCGTGCATTTTTGCTGCCGCGATTCTTGGTCGCGAGCTGACGCCGGAACGCATTACAAGGCTCAGCGCGCCCTGGATTGCACGCAACGACAATCCCGCCGAGAAAGTGGCAGCTATGGCGCTCGCAGCCATGGTGCAGCACCACATCCTAGACAACCACGACGATACGTTCAGCTTTGTCCACGAAGAGATCATGACGGCACTGCGGCAGCTCATTCCTGAGCCCACGCGGCGCCGCTTGCACACACAAGCCGCTAGTCTCTTTCACGCAAAGAACGAGCTCGACACCCGCGACTTCCATCTGGTGCGTGGAGATGACGCGCTGATCGCAGCAGACGCGGGTCGCGCCGCCGGGCATCGCGCGCGTGAAGCTTTTGCCTACCGTCGTGCCATGCGTCGCTACCGCCGCGCGTTCTTCCGAATCGAACCCTTAGACAAACAGCGCGCCAGTCTGCTGGCGCTCGATGTGGCCGAGTGCGCGACCTTGATTGACGAGCACAAAGACGCGCTCGCTTGGTTTGAACGTGCGCGCGAGCTGGCAGGGCCTGACAACCGGGCAGTCAACGCACGCTGCGAATTAGGGATTGCCGAGGCACAACGCAAACGCTGCGAATACAAAGATGCGCAGACGCATGCGCAACGTGCACTAAAGCTCGTTGACGCTGGTTCGGCGGCGCACGCCGGTGCCTTGCGACTCGTCGCACGAATCGAGCAGCACCTTGGGGAGTTCGACCGTTCACTCGAGAATTTCGAACAAGCGCTCGCGCACTACGAAACGCTGCGTGATCACGAAGGCCATGCACGCGCCCTGCTGGATCTAGCGAACCTCTATCGCGAACGCGGGCACGTTTCAGAAGCAGAACGCTACGCAACCGACGCGGAAACAGAGGCCACTCGAATTGGCAACGACGGACTCCGCGCGCGGGCCTACCAGCAGCTCGGCCATGTGCTCACGCTCAAAGGAGATTCGCTCCTTGCGCTTGGGCACCTCACCGAAGCAAGGCAGCTCGCCCACGTGCTTGGTGATCGCCGCACGGAGGGCGCTTCGCAGCGCGACATTGCCACGCTACGCAGGCAGCAGGGCCGCTTTGCCGAAGCCAAAGAGCTGTTAGAGCGGGCTTCAAAATTGTTTTTTGCCACGGGCGCTCGCAATCTCAACGCAGACTGCTTGCACCAACTCGGCGTGATCGACGGCCGTATGGGGGATTACCCGGGCGCACTCGATTCGTTGATCGAGGCGCTCGCGATTCGCCGCGATCTCAAAGACGTTGCTGGCCGCAGTCACGTGCACGTGGCGTTAGCCCGAGTACATGTGGACATTGGTCTTCACCGTGAAGCGCTCCACTATGGCGAGCTGGCCTTGCGCGAGGCCAAAAAATCGGGCGACCCGCTGCTCGCGTTGGTTGCAGAGGAAGCTGTGCTCGCGAGTGAAATGGCGTTTGGAACTGGACGCGTCAAGGGCCTCTCCTCACTCGCACACCGCGCTGAAGACCTGGGCATTGCGCGCGTCGAAGTTTCCATCCTCTCGCGGCTCATCGAAACCGAACCCATGCTGGAGCACGTGGAACGTCTCGTCACGTTGGGCACCAGCGCGGACAACCACGAGGCGCGTACCTACGGCGCCTGGGGCCGTGGTCTCTTGCAAGTCAAAGCAGGACGCATAGACATTGCCACTGCCGACCTTACCGCCGCGCTTGCACTCGCAGAGAACGCAGAGCAAAAAGAGCTGGCCGCTCGCATCCGCTCCGATTTGGGTGCGGTATTGCTCTCACTCGGAAAGACGACCCAAGCCGCGTCTTTGCTGACGCAGACGATGATGATCTTAAGAGAGCACTTTGCCGCCCTCGGGCCCAAACGAAACACGGGCTATCTCTTAGTAGGCTGGCGAAAGCTCGCGCGTGACCGCTTCCGGCGTGCGACCGAATAAACGATTAGGCCAGCGTCGACGCTTCCAGCTGATCACAGAATTTTTCGATCTTCTTGACCAAAGCGCGCGCCCGCACGCCGTGTGGGTGACGTGCTTCAGGGTCGAGTGCCAAACAGCGGCGCAGCGCTACCACAGACTTCTCGACAGCCAGCGCCTCGAAGGCGATTTCGGCAAGCACACAATTGGTCTCGATGTCTTTTGGGCGCAGCGCTGCGGCACGCTCGAACGCGTCGATGGCTTCGTCGCGTTTGCCTTGTTTCACCAGGGCGAAGCCGAGCCCTTTCCATGCATTGCCATCACCCAGATCGCGCTCGACCAAGGTGCGGAAGAGTTTCTCAGCGGTGGGCAAGTCCACGAACATCGCCTGCCATGCAAATTCACGGACGCCATCACCATCTTTGCGGAGCAAGAGTGAGCTTCTGCGGCGGCGACCATCGCGTGCCGCGGAGCGCGGAATCTCGAGGTATTCCGCCACGCGCACATTGGCTGGGCGCTCGCCCACGCGACCACTGAGCTCGCGAATTTCGGTACGCAAGGCTTTGACAATCCAGGCTGGAATCGACGGCGTTTCGGCGTTCGTGAGGTTCATGCCGAATGCAATTGCAGCTGCAGTGCCAAGTGCGCACTTGTCGAAAATGGCTGCAAAATTCAGCAGTTTTAGGCCTTGAATGTGGGACTTTGTGCGTTTTGTCTCGCTTGTCCCGCCCATGTCTCGCTGCCAGTGACTCAGCGGACGAGGTAGTAGTCCTCGTTTTCGCGCCGGGCCACCTGCAGCGCGAGCTCGGCTTCGTGCATCACGCCTTTGGCGCCGAGCACGGACGGGCGCTGGTACGACACGCCGCCAATCCGCAATTGAATTTTCTGAGGCACATCACCAACCTTGAATGACGCAAGCTCAGTCTTTTTGTGCCAACGCAATCCAAGCTCTTTGGGCACCACCCGCTGCTGTTCACTCTCACCAACACTAAGCTCGGGGCACAATACTGCCAGCCGCGCCGGCCCAATGCGCGCAACGATATCAGACTCGCGGCACTCGCTCTTCAGCACGGTGCCCAAGATGGACAGGATTTGGTCGAGACCGCCTTGGCCATAACGCGAGAGGCATGCGTCCGCGTCGCGAATCTCGACAAAGAGCAAAGAGAATGGCCGCTGATAACGCGCGCTGCGCTTGAGCTCGTCCGCCAGCCGGCGCTCGAAATACGCCGCGGTCTGTAGCTCGCCCGAGGTGTCCGTGTTCACGCGAGCGAGAACATCAGCGTTCTCCATGACTTCTGCGGCGTGGCTCCCGAGCAGCAGCAAGACTTCTGCGAGCGCAGGCTCGAGCGCTTCCAGGAACGTCGCGCGAGAATCAACATAGATCGCGCCGCGGCAACCCTGTTTTGCCATGAGAGGCACCGCGATCATGCCAACGTAGGCTTGTGCACTACCCGTTTGAGAAAAGCGCGAATGTTTGGAGGG
Organism: Myxococcota bacterium; assembly: GCA_044359465.1. GTDB lineage: Bacteria > Myxococcota > JADLHZ01 > JADLHZ01 > JADLHZ01 > JADLHZ01. Next base: position 804 of record JBIKMD010000462.1, on the reverse strand, counting down.
GAGATACACGAACTGTACCTGACCGGTGGCAGCAGCGGCATCCGAGAGCTCTCGGCAAAATTCCGGAGGCAGCGGCAAATCGGCACCTTCGCCGTTGCGTGCGACGACCACTAGCTCGTTCGCATCAATCGCCAGAAAGCGCTCGCCTCCCACGAGGTGACGCACCGCTTCACCAACGGTCATCAAAGCCTGCTGCGCATCAAGCGCGGTCACGAGCTCGCTCGACAACTTGACGAGTGCGGTGAGCCGCTCACTAGTGCTGCCGAGGCGCAGCGTTTCTACTGCATCATCGAGCCCGGCGAAGAAGTCGTCTGCCATCTGCCGGGAGTATATACACGGTTTAGGGATGTTCACCTTGCTCGTTTTTTTTGTCGCCGCCGCTGATACCGGCAGCTCGCTCGAAGTCGTGCAACGCGCGCAGCAACAGGCAGGAACTGCGCTGAGCTCAGACCCCACCTTGGCGCAGGCCGCCCGTTGTCTGGTGACGCAGGCTAAAACCGGCGCCAAGCTCGATGCGTCACTGATTCGCTTCTGCGCAGACACTGCAGAAGTTTATGACGGAGCGCTTGTGCCCGTGATTGCCGAGGCGGGCCCTACAACAGACATGCTCTCGTCACTGGTACCCTATTTCAAAGGTGAGGCGAAAACCCGCAAGCTTTCACACTACGGCGCAGCGAGTATCACCGATGGCTCAAAGCGCATCATCGCCGTGATCTCGACGCTGCGACGGGGCACGCTGCAAACACAGATCGACTGTAAGGCCAAACGCCTCCGCTTCTCCGGCACCGTCGATGCTGCCCATAA
>JBIKMD010000461.1:0-4812 GCA_044359465.1 Myxococcota bacterium | reverse complement strand
ACCGTAGTAGCTATTGGTAGCCGTTAGGTCCGAGATGATGTTGTTGCGCTGACTCGAGAAGTTCCACTCGCCCGTGTGGACAGCAGTTCCGTCGCCATTGTTCGCGAGGAGCACATCCGAAAAAATGTTGTTCTGACCGCTGCCTTCCGCTGCACGGCTACTGTTCGAAACCACAATCCGTGACCAGATATTGCGTGACGACGTCAGCGTTGAGAGCGCCGCCCCTTTGATCGCGGCGATGCGCACGCCGTCAAACACCGAGTCAGTGACGGTATCGAGCAGGAGACCTGTGCCATCATCAGCAGAGGTGGTGGTGCCAACGCTCGCAATACGCAGCTCCCGCGCCTCGATTGCCGACGACTGAGACAACGCGAGGCCCACGCTCGGGCAGCTCACGCAGTTGTTGGCGCCGTAGACGCCCAGGTTCACCAGACGCGCGTGTTTGATGTTACTCAGATCAATTCCACGTTCGTTCGCGAGCGCAAAAAACGATCCCTCGATCCATAAATAGCGACGGCCTGCGGCTTGTACGAGCGTGCTTTGCTGAACGAGATTGTAGGTGCTCATGGCAACCCCGGGCGATACCACCAACGACACGCTGTCTGCGGCGAGCGTGATCGGGGGCACGCCTGTGCTGTTCACCAGATAGATTGCACCCGGCTGCGCGAGGACGCCGCCGTTGTTCGCGAACAAGACGGGATTCGTCCAGCTGTCTTTTGCGCTGGCGTAGAGCGTCGCCGTCGGCGTTCGGATTGTCAGCGTGATCAGCTCCGAGACTCGCTGCTTCGAGAAATCCAGCAGGTTTGCCAGACCATTCTTCACACGCGTCGAGACGAGGCGCACACCCAGGCCTTTGTCGTCACAACGCCAGTCCAAGCCGCCTAGATCGTCCTCGGCCGTTACACCCGTGCAGTCGCTCAGCATTGGGAGCGTCACGCGGCGCGCTTCACCAGCGTGCCAACACCGCACATCTGACGCAGCACAAGCCGTTTGGTTCGTAGGTTCTTGCCAAATGGCAGCCGCCGATCGCGACACGTAACTGCCAAGGTTTGCAGCAACATCGAAATAAGGGACCAGCGTCAGACAAGTGACGGTCACAGTGACCGGCGCAGCAAGCGGCGTCTGCGGCACGCCTTCGACGACGCAGGACTGTTTGGGCTGAAGCGCTTCAATGAGAGGGGCGAGCTTCAAAGCCACACCCTCGGCAATGTCCACGTTAGCAGTCGGGCTCGTAGCCGTGAGCTCGAGCGTCACCGCGTCCGTGAGCTGCGCCTGCACAGAGCCAATGAGTCCCACCGCATTCACTGTGACATTTTGTGTTTTGACGCAGGTCACCACGAGCGAACCAATGTCTTCATTGCTCACGGTCCCTTGTCCGTTCACGATGGTGCAACGTTGTTGAGGCAACGTCGGTTGCGCGGCAACTCGAACTTCGTAACGCGCCCCTGTGCGGAGCCGGAGGTCGAGACGAAACGGACCATTTTTGCTCACTGCCACTTGTTGACCAAAATGGTCGACCAACACGAGGCCCGTGCCAACCAGCCCCTCGACGACACCGCTCACTGAATACTCGCTGGCGCCGAGCTCCGCGCTGCCCACCCTTGGCGGAGGCCGGCAAGAGCAGAGGGCGGCACTCAGCGTCAGCATCGCGAGGCTTAGTCTCATCAGCAGCATCCCTTCGCTTCCTCTAAACGCGAACCCATTATGGCGCACACATGCTCAACGCTGGGCTTTGTGTTCTGACGCTGATCTCATCCAGAAAAGGCGCGGCGCCCGGCGCATTGTTGGTCGCAAAGTTAATGGGGGAAAGGCTCGCATCTGTCGCGCTGAGCTCGGTCCATGAGAGCGAGCCGCTCGGAGCAAAACCAAGCGCATCCGTTGCCTGCACCGCAGGCATACTCAGCGGCGACAAACAAACGTCTTGAACAACAAGGCGGCGCGCAAGGCACGGCTCAGTGGGCACGCGCGTCATGCGCAGGCCTATATGATATCCAGCGATCTGCGATCCGTGAATGTACGATTCACACGGCGCAACCGCACACTGAGCGCAGCTCCCTAGGACGACCCCAGAGAAACGCTGCGCGGCCATCGCAGGTTGGGCAGTTGACGTCCGTAGAAACCGAGTATGGCTGATGCGGACGCTCGCGTCGCCTGCCACACTCAAACCACCGGCGTTTGCCACCGAGGTCGTCAGGGTCACGCGTGGATCCCGATCGCAGTCCGCGCGAAGCGCATGCGTGTCGCTGGTCTCGCCAAGCGAGAGTGATCCATCGCTGCTGAATGCAATCGCTGTGTTGTTGGCAGAAAACGTATCACTGCTGCCGGGTTGGTAGTCGATGTCGCACCCACACACCGTCAGCGATGGTGACTTTCCGAGAAAGGTCTGTGCGGCGATGGCATTCGAGCTAGCTGAAAACAAAGTGAAGTGTGAGCGCCGTGTAGACGACGCACCAATGAGCACGGCTTGCGCTCCGCCCGTCACGAGGCCCGCCGAACAACCCGTTACTACCGCACCAAGGACGCTCGAGATCCGAGACGCATCAGCGAAATCTGCTGCGATCGCGTCTTGGTTAAACAAGAAGACGCCTGAGCTGTCGTTCTGGTTATCGCAATGCAAATCGAGGTCGCTCAGCGCGGGGAAGACGCTCCCATTCACGAACACGGGCTGATACTCGGCGCTGATCCGGCTGCTCTTGATTGTGGGTTGATGCGCGTAGCGTCGACCGAAGAGTTGGACACCGAGCTGCGCGCCATCGATCGATACTCGCTCGATCACACTTGCGAGAAGCGCTGACGCGACCCCTGCGCTCCTTTGGCTCCCGCACGCAGTCGAGCCTCCTGTCATCTTGAGGTCTCGCACCTCGGTTGGCCAATCGGGTGCGGCCTCTCCTGTACGGTCATCCGCAGCGAGAAGAAGGGACGAACAGCCGTTCACGGGCGCGACATTGCCCTCAGCATCTCGATTGTTCTGTACCCAAACCGCGGCGCCCGCGATCTCCGTTAGCCACGCTCCGCTTGGACCGCGCGTCCCTTCGAGGCTCTGCCCGGGCCCGAGAACCAATGGAAACGTTTCCGAGGCAGCGTAGGTTCCGGGACCCGCTCGAATGATGAACGGCGTCGAAGCAAGACGGGTTAACGCCAGCGCCTGCGTGATTGTGGGGATGGGGTCTTTGGGCGTACCGAGTTTGAGCGAGTCCAGCGGTGCGTTTTGCTGCACAAGTACGACACCCGCGCCAATCGTCTCGCTCACACTTTCGGAGCGATTCCCGTTGGCCAGGACCGCGCTCAGTGTGACACTGCCGACGACGCCCACTGGAAGCCCCGTCAATCGAAGTTGGCGCGCGCTTGGATCCGCGAGCAGCTGTATCTCACCGGCGAACGAGACCTCGGCATACGCGGAGTCTTCGTCGCTCTGCCACGTGACATCAACGGCGCCAGCGGCATCCCATACAGGTCCCACGGCAAAGGCAGTGATTTTGGGTGGTGCTGTCCACACCACGACCTTGAGCTCCCGTTCACCCGAAAGCGAGCGATCGCGTTCGTCGCGCGCACGAAACACCAACGTGTGGGGCTCGCGAGCGACACCTTGTGGCACTTGCCAGGGAATGGAGAATTCGCCGTCGCCCACGACGGATGCCGTGCCAATGTCCACCGCGCCATCAAACACGCGCACGACCGTCGTCCACTCGGGTTGCTGCTCAATGATACGACCGGTCAGTAAATACGTTCCGTCGGTGTTGAGATGTCTTTGCGAGATCTCACTAGGAACGGAGTCGACTTCGAGCACTGCGAGCTGAGCAACGAGAGGCGTTGCTCTCAAACATGCTGACAGGGTGAGCACCCACGCGCATCGCAGCAGCGCGGGACTCGTCACTTCTTCACGCCCTTGGCTCGCGCCTCCAAAAACGCTGGGAGCGAAAAACCAAGCGAATCGAGCAAAGGCTTGTGTTTATTGAACGCAGCTTGGGTGACAGGTGAAAGCATATTCGGATCATTGCTCAGAAGCCATGCGCCAATGCGATCGAGGGCTCGCGCTTTTGCCTCGGCGCCGCGTCGTTCGAGCGCTTCGATCTCTTTGGCGATCAGCTTGCGTTCTTCTGCAAGCTCACCGGACGCCGCGACGACAAGCGCGTCAAAGCCAACCGCGGCGCTGGCTGAAGCCTTTGGTGTTTGTCGTACGGGTTTTTGGGCAACGATACCTTCCGTGCTGAAGCCCTGTTGGCGCAGCGCTGGGTTCATTGCGAGAAGCTTTTTCGCCATGTCTGGCGACATGCCTGCTGGTTTTTCGTCGCTCGAAAGCTCGTCCCAGCTTGGCAGCGTTTTGTTTGGTGGTTTCGTCATAAGCGTCCTTCCTCTATGCTATCAGACCAGCGGGTGGATCGACCACATCGCGCGCAGTGATGCCAACAGACGCGCCGCGAGGCCACCTAAGCCCCGTGAGAGTCACACTTTAGTGGCGCACAGCAAGGCACCGAACGAACACATCCTGTTTTGCTAAACCATCCATTGTTGTCGGCAGTCATACACGATCGTCCCGAATAAATTTACTCAAACGAACAATAAAATCCACATCACGACAACCAGCACCGCCGGGGGCGTGTATTCATAGTGCATATGCATGTGTGTTGTGGCATGACCCTTACTGTGACTGGCACCTACCAATCGGCGATCGTCGACTCTCTCAGTGACGTCATGGTCGTGGATGAGCTCGAACCGGCCATAGACATTCTGCGTGATGCGCACCAAGCGAGTGATGCCGCGTACTTCTGCTTTCCGCGTTACGCGTGCGGCGCCTGTGCGCAGGACGTCCTC
>JBIKMD010000459.1:0-4818 GCA_044359465.1 Myxococcota bacterium | reverse complement strand
CATCTTCGGAAAAGGCATGACGACGTTTAGAGAAGTTGGCGGCCGCTATGTTGCCGATGCGGTGTGGTGCGTTCCGCTCTGGTGAGCTAGAACGTTTGAGTCGTGCAGCTCGAGAAGCTCAGCGGCGCTAGGTAGCTCCACTGTGCGTGCGTAATCTTGGGATAATAAGTCACGAAGTTGAAGCACATCTCTTCCGCGGTCTCTTCGCCATAACTGACGGCGCTCGCTGTGGTGTTGTTCCACTCGCAGGTCGTCCGCACCGTGTCGCCCACTTTGAGCTGCGTGTTCGCACTGTATGAAATTTGATGGTTGAAGTCCCAAGGCGCCACCTCGACCAAGGTGCGCGCTGCGCCGTTCTTGGGCAGAATCTCGAGTTTCTGACGCGTGCCGAGTGTGTGCATATGCGGGAAGGTGGCGAACAAAGTGATCGGTAAATACGGTCCAATCTGCGATGGGATTTTCACGTCGCACACCATGCGCAACTTCTCGCCTGGATCGATCGTGAAATTAATCCCACCAAAAGCAATGATGTCCGCGTCGCTATTGCGAAGCTTCGTCGTGAGGCATAATTCCGCGCCTGTTCCGTCGCTTTGCCCGCTGGCGTGTGCTGGGTTGCTGTAGTGCGCTTGAATCACCAGATGCGTGACTTGATTCTGAGTAACTGGAAAGCCAGTCTCTTCAGGCAATGACGCAGCTGAAGCACCTGGCGCCCAGCCGTAGAGCATCTTCCAGTCGTTCTCCATCACTGCACACGGCGCGGGCGTACCAGAACGCGATTTGCTCGCCGTGAAAACAAGCAGATGGTGCAGCACTGCGCTGTTGTCGAGCGTGGGTGTGATGGCAACAATCTGACGTTTGGCTTCTGCGGCCGGCAAATCGACGCCGTAACACACATAAGTGTCCGTGTTCTCCGCAGGGAGTGTGTACTTGGTTTGGGGCGCAAGCTTGATGCTCTCTTCGCAGGTGCCAGGAGGCGGCGGTGGAGGCGGCGTGATGTCGTGTCCGTGATCGTCGCATTGCTCATTGCTTGTGCGTTCTGGCATGCCCGTTTCGAGCCAGGTCTCGAACGCTTGAAGCTCTTCGTCTGTTGCGCGCGCATTGGGCGCAGGTGGCATCGTTTTGCCCTCACCTCGCATGTACAGCAACGCGCGCGCGCCGGTGATTGTGCCGCGGCGCTCCTCGCGAAAGTCCGCTACGTCGAACAAGGGAATGGGGGCGCCGAACTGCAAGGGATCGCCGTGGCAGCCTTGGCAGCGCGCCGTGACCAGTGCGTTGATGGCGCACGGCAAGTCCCCTTTTTTAGTTGATACATGCGCATGGTCAGCGATTGGCGAGGCGGTTGGATCCGCCGTCGTTGGCGTCTCGGCTGTGCCAGCCGGCGGGGTACTGCACGCAAAGAGCAAACACGCATAGGCCAAGCGACGCATAAAGGGCGGGCTAGCATGATGCGGACACTGACGTTAGCAAAAACGGCGTGCGCTTGTGCAAAGACTGCACGGTAAACTGAAGGGTTTCTTGGTCACGCAAAGGTCAAGCCCCTGCACGAAACGCGACGGATCTCTGCTAAGGTTCGAGCACAATCAACACTCGCTGTTTGTTGGGCGACAATGGTTCACCGGCAGAAGTCGGCAGTTTGCGCCGCAACCGCATTGCGCGTTCTCGAGGAGTTGAGCCAAGCGAGGTTCGGAATGAGAGAGCACTGGCCCAGCGCGCGCTTCAAACGCGTACGGCGTTCGTATTGTGCACGCGCGGTGTTTCGAAGAAGCTCGGCTTTGGTGTCTTTGTCGTCACTGCGTGTCCAGTTGGCGGAGCGACATACCAGAAACAGCCTTTCGACTATGCATTGGGTGTCTCGTCTTCTGCGGAGGCTCTCGTTGCTCATCGTCAAACCGCATGCGCGCGTGGGTTATCCGTGGCTTCGTAAAGTGAGCCAAAACCTTCGAAAGTGATGCTTGCTGCACGGCGGGCGAAGCTCAGCGTTCGTTCATCGTCGGTTGAGACAGGCGCTTGTTTGAGCGTGCTGACGCCCGCTTCATGGCGATCGCAGTCCTGTAGGTTGTCATAAGCTTTTGTGCGCTTTCTTCGAAAGGGAAGCGGCGTGCGAGGCGTTGATTCACTTCGCCGGCGGCGCGGCGAACTTCCGGTTGTTCGATCAGTGCATCAATGCGTCTAGCGAGCGTGTGCTCATCACCAGCAGGGAAAGCAAAACGTTCGTCGAGTGCCAGCTCAGACGCGGCGCTGACGTCACTTTGCGCGACGAGCACCGGCCGCCCTGCATTCATCGCGTCGATCACTTCCATGCATTCGAGTGCGACTACACCGCAGTGTACGTAGAGATCACAGCAAGCCATGAGCTCGGCGAGTCGTTCTTGCGTCACCTGACCCACGTCGACTTTGTTTGGCAGAAACGTCGCAAGCTCGCGTAGCTGCGTCTCATTCGGTCCACTGCCTGCTACCACCACTTTGACGTGATGGCGGTGTTTGCAGTGCCGCAGCGCCCGCAAGAGCACGTGGTGCTGCTGTTTTGGGGTGAGCCGCCCTACCATGAGGATCAAGAATAAGCCTTGGTCCGCAGGGTCACGAGCGTCGAGATTGTGTGCAGTGAGACTCGATGTGCCATTGCTGATCACGGCGGTCGGGACCGCTAGGCCGTGCTCACGCAGTTTGCGCTCGGCGAAATCTGTTGGACAGATAACAACGTCGCTGCGGTTGTAGAGGCGCTCGATCCAATACGCGTAAAGCCAATCTGCTGCGTAGTGGGAGCGGATGCGCAGGTGCTGCAGAAGGTCCTCTGGTTGCACATGAAAGCCACTCACGATGGGCAGTCGTTTGCGCTTCGCTTCTTTCATGGCGACCAGCGACAACCAAAACGGGTAGTGCAAGTGAACAACGTCTACGTCTTTGAGCGCCGTGATGATTGGCGCGTTCTGCGGTCTCGCAAACGAGAACCCCTGGCGCTGCGCGCGCCAAAGCGAAGCGAAGAGCCGCGGAACTTGCACTTGGTCAGGACTCGCTGCATCCGCACCAAGGACAGTGACCGTATGGTTCTCGCGCAGACGCCGAACGAAACGCTTGCCCATGCTCACGCCGCTTGGGTGACCTTCCAAACAATCGGCCACAAACGCGACATGCATGGGCTGCAGCATAGAACCTCCAGGGTGTGCTCGGAGAATCTAAGCATCGGCCTTTGGATGCGCCTCAGAAGCGCGTGATTGCGGCCGGCTCTTCTCGCCGGTCCGTAATTCGGGTAGGTCGTTTGGTACGGTGCGCCCGTAGCTCATCTGGATAGAGCACCGGCCTTCTAAGCCGGGGGTAGCAGGTTCGAGTCCTGCCGGGCGTGCCACTTCTATCCAGGCGAAATCTCTCGACATCGGCAAAGCACTCTTCCTCGGCTCTCGCTGGCGCAAGCCCATGGCTCGTGCTGCTCGTCTTCGGGCAAGCCGTCTCGCTGCTGCTCATCCTCATCGCTCGGGTTGGAAGGAAAGCCACGTGACCGACGCCCCTCGCTACAAGACGATCGATGCCAACCAAGCGGTGGCCGAAGTCGCTTACCGACTGAGCGAGGTCGCCTCAACGCGCTCGTGGGTGGGCTCTAGTGTCTTGTTTGTTTGATGCATCGCTTATCGACGATTAACGGAAGGATATCCTCATGACCGCTGGTCACGTTTTCGATCCTGCCATGTGTTGCTCTACTGGAGTTTGCGGACTGGCTGGCTTGAACGCGCAGGAGGCGCTCTATGCGGCATCGACCGATGCGCTCCGCGACTCTGCGCAGACCACTTTGGTGCTCGTTGCGCGACCCGATCATCGCAGCTCGGAGTGGTGAACACGCGGCTGATCCTCAACGGTGTGTTTCAGGCGAGTGATCCGCGAGACCTCATTGCGATTGAGATGGAGGCACTCGAACGAGTCGAGAGCGCCAGGAGCGTCATTTGTCGCGGGAGAAGTACTGCTTGAGCTTGGCGAGCAACGACGGCGGCCTCTCGGCCGCGCGCTTGTCGCGAATCTCTCGAAGAAAATCAGCGGTAATCAGCGTGACCTGCCGCGCCTTGGCGGCGTCAACGCAGCCCGACAGAACCGTCTTCAAGAAGATCCGAGGAACGCCGACGAGCTCGTCGCAGGCTGCAGGTTCCCAGCGAACATTCGGGTCAATGCGGTTCGCCTGGAAGAGGACGGCATCTGCTGTCACGCCATGCCCCTTGGGAATATCGACGGCGTACGGTTTGGTCGCGCGGGCGAACCAAAAGTGGAGGCTATCTCGGTAGCCGTAGTCCACCGGCAGCCGCGGAAACCCCTCACCCTCGATCAGCGCTCTACGCCATTTCTCGTGCATGACGATTTTGTCGATCTTGAGCAGGTAGTGATGCTCGAGGCCGTTGGTTTCGTGAGGATGGTTGCTGTCCCAGCTGCACTCGAAAACCTGTACGGCCTCGGCGACGATCTGCGGGTATGGGCCAGGACCTGCCCGGTGCGAAGGCACCAGCGAAAAAATGCTGTTCTTCATCTTTACGGTCGTCGTTTCGCCGGGGAAGCCCAACACGACGCAGTTTTCCAGCATGGCACGGTCGTCTGGGATGAAGCTGAGGGACGCAACACCCGTGCGGCGAATATTCGTCGCAGTGTTGCTGTTACCACGCGCGATCAACATCATTGCGTGTCGGCCCGAGATCACGTGTGGAAAGCACAGCGAGTACGGCCCAAGGTTCGTCTGGCCATCCTCGGCGAGCGTGCTCACGAGCACCACCGGCATCGGGTAGAAGCAAGACGTTTGATAAAAGTTGTCGAGGATGGGGACCTCTTCGAAATCGTCCAAGACAG
>JBIKMD010000458.1:0-4819 GCA_044359465.1 Myxococcota bacterium | reverse complement strand
GACGAAGACCGAGCATTCTCCCCAGCTCGGGAGCCAGTTCAATCCGTTGGAGCAGCGAATCGCGGTCTAGCGGGCGCAGCTCCGGACGCGTCCGTTGCAGTTGTGCAAGAAGCGCAAGGTACCCGGTGTACGCCCCCGCCCCGTTCCAATGCGAATCAAGCTTCCAATATTGCTGCGCGTTCACCTTGGCGTCTGCGAGCGGCTGGCGCAGGTCAAGCCAAGCGACCTCCTTAGCTTCGCGCATCTTCTCCGACAATTGACTGAGGCGCGTCGTCTCGCGCTCACGTCCAACTCCGTCGGGAAGGAACTCGCTGTAGGTCGTCGATTTGTTGGGTACGATCACTGCAACAAAGGTGATGTTCTGGTGCGCGGCCCAGGCTGCGGTGTCTCGAAAAAATGTGACCCAACGTCGAAGCTCGTCCTCTGAGAATGGCCTCGCGGCTCGCATCGACTCCGGTTCCCAATCTTGGTTGAGAAAGAGCCACCCCTCCTTTCCGCGCAGAATGCGATCACTAGGAGATGCACCAAGTGCCCACACCAGGCGGCTGTGCAAACCTATCGCCGCATCACGAACAACGAAGGCATCACCGAAGTAGCTTTCGAGCTGTTTGCGAAAGGACGAAAAGTCCTGCCACAGAAGCTGCGCTGGCGGACGCGGCGCGACTTTTCTGTTCTCATGCGCGACCGATTGGCCCGTGTTCAAGAGTGACGCAATGCCAATGGCAGCAGGCACGACGAAACACAGGACTAGCAGCAGGCGTTTGAAGACGTTGTCGTTGGGATCGCGCATCAGAACCGAAAGTAGATGAAAGGGTTGTGGGTCCCCGCCGCAAGATGCGCGACGGCAATCACGAACAAAGCACTGTGTACGAGGACATGACAAAAGCCTGGAGCCAATTGCGCGAGTGCAGCACTTGCGTCGACAACGCGGGTGTAGCGCGTAGCGATGAGCGGTGTCGCCGCAACGACACCCACCACCCAAACAACGAGCATGTAAGGCGTCAAATACGCTTGCCAGCCATAACCGGCGCTCGCGCTCCCGCTACGTCCAAACATAGCACCAAAGTAGTGTCCCGCGTCGGCGAGCGTTTCGCAGCGAAACAACACCCACCCAATCGCTACGACGCCGAGAACAGAGAGCGTACGCGCGGGTCTAGGTAAAACCGCAAGCAGCCGAGCGAGCCCAACACGTTCGAGCACAAGGACCGCGCCATGTAGCCCGCCCCACAAAACAAAGCTCCAGCTCGCACCGTGCCACAGTCCGCACAGCAGAAAGACCACACAAAGGTTGAGGTAAGTTCTCCCCAGGCTCAGTCGGTTTCCACCGAGTGGAATGTAGAGATAGTCACGAAGCCACGTTGACAGCGAGATATGCCAGCGCCGCCAGAAATCGGAGAGCGTCTGTGCAACATAGGGATAATTGAAGTTTTCAGGAAACTCGAACCCGAACACCCGCGCGAGGCCAATCGCCATGTCCGAATATCCCGAGAAATCGAAGTAGATCTGCAGCGTGTAACTGATGAGCCCGATCCACGCCGTGCCAGGCGAGAGCTGCTCCGTGTTCAGCGCGAAGATCGTGTCGGCGGTAGCCCCCATGGGATTGGCGAGGATGGTCTTTTTTGCCAGACCCTCGGTGAAACGCCGCAAGCCCGAAACGATTCCTGCGATGTCCAGGTTGCGCCGTAGCAGCTGCTTGGCAACGTCGTGATAGCGTACGATGGGACCCGCGATAAGCTGCGGGAACAACGCAATGTAAAGCATGAGCAGATCGAGGCGACGCTGAACCGGCGTTTCCTTGCGATAGACATCAATGACGTACGAGAGCGCGTGAAAAGTATAGAACGAGATGCCGATGGGTAAGTGAACCGCAGACCAGCGCAGCACGGGAAGGTGAATGGCCGCGAGAACGGGATTGAGCGTTGCAACGATGAAGCCAAGGTACTTGAACATCGTTAGAGCGCCCAGATTCAAAACCACCGCGAGAATCAGAAAACCGCGCCTGCGACCGAGGTTCTGCGAACGGTCCATTGCAAGAACAAGGACCCAGTTGGCACAGATGGAGACCAACATGACGAGGGCGTAAAGGCCCTCGCCCCACGCGTAGAAGACAACGCTCGCAAGCAACAGAACGGCATTTCGCAGCCGCTGAGGCATGGCGTAGTAGACGACTACCGTCAGAGGCAGAAACAAGAACAGAAAGATGAGCGAGCTAAAAACCATAGCGCTTGCCGCGCTTCTCAGATTCGAGACTACGGGACAACCTCTGGTCAATCATCTGCGCGCTACCGCTTCCTGCTTCAGAGAACGTCGCAGGGGACGCATCATTCGCGCCTGAGCTCACAGCACCATCTTTCGCCGGTCGTGAGGCCTCGTAAGGAGTCCCCCACCTCGCAGGTCAGCAGCGCTGACTACTCTGGTTTCGGAGGAAGAACGATGGCGGCGGGAATCACGCGCGCCAGCGTGTCGCGTTTGACGATCTCATGGCCAAGACCTGCACGCGCCACTTTCTCGTAGCTACGACCGGTGATGCCGATGGTCTTGCCCTTTGACGTCTCAACCGTGAGGTGAACTTCCTTTTGCGGGCCGTTAGCAGCACCAATGAGTCCATCGTCGTCATCGAGCTTGATGACCATGACGCCTTTGCCGGCGCCGGAGAGCAAATTCACTTCTTCAGCGTCGCAAATGAGGACGCGGCCTTGTTCGCTGGCGACGATGAGCGTGTCCTTCTCTCCGCACATGTTGGCGCTAATCACTTCATCGCCATCATTGAGCTTCGCAAAGGTGCGCCCCTTACGCGTCGACAACACGGAGTGCGGCACGAGCGAGAAGCGAAGTCCGAGCCCCTTCTTAGTGACCGCAAGCACAAAAGGCGGGCTCAACGGGTCGATCACGGGATCGCTGCCATCCGCTGGCGCCTTAATCTCCTTGAGCGTAATGCCCGCGCGTGGATCGAGCGAAATCGCGTGGACGATGCGTTCGCCGTCTTCGAACTTGAAGATCTTCTGAATGGGCTCGCCGTACCCTGACGAGGGCGGAATGTCGTTGATGCGCGTGCTGTAGGCGCCGCCCATGTTGGTGAAAAACACCACTGACTTTTGCGTGCTACCAAAGAGCACAGCCATCACGCTATCGCCTTCGCGAACGCGCGTGGAGCCAACGTCTTTCAGTTCTTTTTGGCGTTTGACCCAACCATCGCGGGTGACAATCACCACCGCGTCTTCGTGCATAATGAAGTCTTCCGCAGAGAAGCCCGCCGCTTCATCGCTCGCCGTGATCTTGGTTTTGCGTTTGTCTGCGTACTTGCGCGAAATCTCTTCGAGCTCGTTGCCAATGAGCGACCAACGTTTGGCCTCGCTCTTGAGCACTGACTCAATCTTGCTCGCTTCTTTGCGTTTGCTCTCGAGCTCTTCATTGATGACCAAGATCTCGAGCTTGGCGAGCTTGTACAACTTGAGCTCGAGAATGGCCTCGGTCTGATCCTCGTCGAACTTGAAGCGCGCAATGAGCTTCTCGGCTGCATCTGCCTTGCCTTCACTCTTGCGAATGATGCGAATGACTTCGTCGAGCGCATCATAGACCGTCGCGAGCGCATCCAAAATATGCATGCGGCGTTTGAGCTCATCGAGCTCGAACTGCATGCGTTTGGTGACCACCTCGAAACGGAAATCGAGGAAGAGCTGGAGCGCTTTCTTGAGATCGACGCGCTCGGGCGCTTGCACCTCAGGATTGTCGGTTGGCACGAGGCAGGTGAGGTTGACGCCAAAGTTCGTTTGCAGAGGCGTGTGTTTGAACAAATACGCCATGACCAGCGCCGGGTCCGCCTCACGCTTGAGCTCACAGACGATGCGCACTTCATCGGTCGATTCGTCACGCACGTCTACAAGATGCGGCAGCTTGCGCTGAATGATGACATCAGCAATGCGCTCGACAATCGTCGACTTGGAGACAGCAAAGGGAATCGAGGTGATGATCACGCTGAGCTGGCCGCGTTTGCCCTCCTCTACCTCGTACTGTCCGCGCACTTTGAGGCTGCCTTGGCCGGTCTCGTAGATCTGCCGTAATTCTGCGCGTGACGCGACAATCTCGCCGCCCGTTGGGAAATCAGGCCCCTTGACGTACTTCATCAGGTCTTTGACTTCGAGCTTGGGATCATCAATCAGCGCGCGCAGCGCCTCGACGATCTCACCCAAGTTGTGCGGCGGAATATTCGTGGCCATACCAACGGCAATACCGGTAGCGCCGTTGACGAGCAGGTTCGGCACACGCGCAGGCAGCACAATGGGCTCGAACAAAGTGCCGTCGAAGTTCGGACGGAACGCAGTGGTCTTCTGTTTGATCTCGGTGAGGAGCTCCGTCGCAATGGAACGGAGTTTGGCTTCCGTATAGCGGTAGGCGGCAGCCGCATCACCATCGAGCGAGCCAAAGTTACCTTGGCCGTCGATCAGTGGGTAGCGCAGCGAAAAGTCCTGCGCCATACGAACCAGCGCGTCGTACGCAGCGGTATCGCCGTGTGGATGGTACTTACCAAGCACGTCACCCACAACGGTCGCGCATTTCTTGAAGCGTCCGTCTGGGTATAAATGCAGATTATTGTACATCGAATACAGAATGCGACGCTGCACTGGTTTGAGCCCATCTCGCACGTCTGGAAGCGCGCGCGAGGTGATGACCGAGAGCGAATAGTTCAAATAGCGGCGCTGAATTTCCTGAGACAGCGCGATGCGCGAAGGGTCATCGAAGCCGCCACCCGAGCCGCCATCGCCATTGGCTGCCCCGCCGCCGCCGCCGCTTGCTGATGTTTGTCCCGCGAACAATCCGA
>JBIKMD010000457.1:0-4822 GCA_044359465.1 Myxococcota bacterium | reverse complement strand
CAGGAACGCGTCAGCTCACTGCTGAGAATGATACAACGCATTCCCTGCCTCACGCGCGACGCACATGATGGCGTACGCGCCAATCTCGGCGAGCTTTGGAAGCCGGCGCTCGGCCGCCCAGAGCACGGAGCAGAAGAGAAGGAACCCGACGAGCACGACAGCCCCCGTCACGAGAACCATCTCACTCTGCGTCACTGCGCTGAAGCGCCGCGCCAACCCGCCGCCCGGCGATGAAGCGAACGCAGCAGCCAATAACCAATGGTGCTTTTGCCAGTACGCGCGACTGGCGGCGAAGATCAGGCCCCATGCAACGGCTGCGCCGCCAATATCGTAGGCGAAGATAATCGCGACACTGTAGATCTCATCCACCGGTAACATTCCTGCAACACCTATCGAATTTGCGAACGATCGTCCTGGCCTTGATCAAACAAGGTCTTCGGCCACTAACACGAGTTGTGATCACTGACGCGCATCTACGCGCTTGAATGTGGAGGCAGGCAGACGCTTAGGCTTTGAGAAGCTGGCGAAGCACGGTCTGCAAGATGCCGCCGTTGCGGTAGTAAACCACGTCGACCGGCGTATCCAAACGCGCGATGGTCTTGAAGCTCACGACCGTGCCGTCTTCTTTCTTCGCGGTGACCGTTACTTCTTTACGTGGCGACAGGTCTGCCAAACCTTCGATCGAGTAAGTCTCGCGGCCCGTGAGGCCGAGCGATTCGGCGTTCTTACCATCAGCGAAGACGAGCGGAAGCACGCCCATGCCGACGAGGTTCGAGCGGTGAATACGTTCGAAGGTCTCTGCGATGACGGCTTTGACGCCAAGCAGCAAGGTGCCCTTTGCCGCCCAGTCACGTGACGAGCCCGTGCCGTATTCTTTGCCGGCAATGACAACGAGCGGCGTGCCCGCCGCTTTGTACAGCTCGGCGGCGTCGTAAATGCTCATCTCACCCTTCGACTGCGCACCGGCCATATGCAGCGTGTTGCCGCCTTCTTTGCCGCCAAGCATGAGGTTCTTGAGACGAATGTTAGCGAAGGTACCGCGCACCATGATGCGATCGTTACCGCGGCGTGAGCCGTAGCTGTTGAAGTCGCGCTTTTGCACGCCGTGCGCCTTCAAGTACTCGCCAGCCGGGCTCTTCTCCGCAATGTCGCCTGCAGGCGAGATGTGGTCCGTCGTGACGCTGTCACCCACGAGCACGAGCACGCGCGCATCTTTGATGTCTTGCAGCGGCGCTGGTTCTTTGGTGAGTCCTTGGAAGAACGGCGGTTCTTGGATGTACGTCGACTTGTCATTGAAGCCGTAAAGCTCGGTCGACGAGCCACCAATCTTCTGCCACTCGCTCGTGCCAGTGAACACGTCCTTGTAAACTTTTTCGAACATCGCTGGCGTGATGACTTTTTGCACGATGGAGCGCACTTCTTCCATCGTTGGCCAGAGATCTTTGAGCATCACAGGCGCGCCGTTTTTGTCCGTGCCGAGCGGCTCATTGTTGAGGTCGATATCCGTCGTACCGGCCAGCGCGTAAGCCACGACGAGTGGCGGCGAGGCCAGATAGTTCGCCTTCACCAGGGGTGAGATGCGGCCTTCGAAGTTGCGGTTACCACTGAGCACAGCGCTGACAATCAGGTTGCCGTCGACAATGCCCTTGGCCACATCTTCTGGAATGGGACCCGAGTTACCGATGCACGTCGTGCAACCGTAAGCTGCAACGTTGAAGCCGAGCTTCTCGAGGTCTGGGAGCAAACCGCTCTCACGCAGGTACTCCGTGACCACGCGTGAGCCTGGTGCAAGCGAGGTCTTCACCCAAGGCTTGGACGTGAGGCCGCGGGCAACCGCTTTTTGTGCCACAAGGCCGGCAGCTACGAGCACGCTCGGGTTCGAGGTGTTGGTGCAGCTCGTGATCGCAGCAATGACCACGGCGCCGTGAGAAATGTCATTTCCTTTGACGGTCGACTTGCGCGCGAGCTCGGCTTCACCGAGCCCAAAGCCGTTCTCTTTGACTGGCGCCGACAGGGCCTTCTTGAAGGTGGACTTCATGGCCTTGAGGGTCACGCGGTCTTGCGGACGTTTGGGACCCGCGAGCGAGGGCTCAATGGTTGAGAGATCGAGCTCGATAGTGTCTGTGAACTCTGGATCCTTCGCGTCATCGTGACGCCAGAGGCCTTGCTCTTTGGCGTAACGTTCGAGCACGCGTGCGCCTTTGGAGCGACCCGTTCGTTCGAGGAAGGCGCAGGTTTCGCCATCGACAGGGAAGAAGCCCATGGTCGCACCGTATTCGGGCGCCATATTGGCAATGGTCGCGCGATCCGCGAGCGACAAGGTGCGCAGCGCTGGACCGTAGAACTCGACGAACTTGTCGACGACGCCTTTTTTGCGGAGCGCTTGCGTGACCGTGAGCACCAGGTCCGTCGCCGTGCAGCCTGCTGGCAGCTCGCCATGCAGCTTCATGCCAACGACTTGCGGCGTGAGCATGTACAGCGGTTGGCCGAGCATGACGGCTTCTGCTTCGATGCCGCCGACACCCCAACCGAGCACGGACAAACCGTTGATCATGGTGGTGTGAGAGTCAGTACCAACGAGCGAGTCTGGATAGATGACGTCGCCCATGAAGTCTTTGCCGTACATGACGCCTTGCGCGAGGTACTCGAGGTTCACCTGGTGAACGATGCCCGTCGCAGGTGGCACGGCGCGGAAGTTGTCGACCTTGTTTTGGCCCCACTTCATGAACTCGTAGCGTTCTTTGTTACGCTCGAACTCTACAGCCACGTTCTTATCAAGCGCGTCAGCAGTGCCGTAGTAGTCGATCATCACAGAGTGGTCGACAACGAGGTCCACCGGCACGAGCGGATTGATCTTCTTTGGGTCGCCACCGAGGCGCTGCATCGCGGCGCGCATGGCAGCGATGTCAACAAGGCAAGGCACGCCCGTGAAGTCCTGCAGCACGACGCGTGCGGGTTTGAACGGAATCTCGACCTGCGCCGGCGCTTTGGCGTTCCACTTGGCGAAAGTCTTCACGTCGTTTTCAGTGACCGCAAAACCATCCACATTGCGCAGCAGCGCTTCGAGCAAGATGCGAATGCTGAACGGCTGTGAGGACAAACCGGGAGCGAGGCCCGCTTTCTCCAAGGTGCTCAGGCGATACATGCCGAAGTCGCCGTCAGGAGTCTTCAAGGTTTCGCGGGCGCCGAAAGGGTTCATTTTACTCATGCGCCGCGTCTAGGACCCAAGCCAACTAGCGTCAAGATTCGGACCCTCAGTTTGCGACACCTGCTGAAACCCGACGAAACAATACGTGCCGTCTGGCCGATACTTCGCGCCCATGCGCTTCACTCCATTGGCCCTGCTTCTCGTTGCCTGCACTTCACCCTTGCCCACGCCCGGCGCGTCCTACGTGCCTCAAAGTGACGCGCTCCGCGCTGGCAGCCCCTTTGTTGGGGTCAAACGCCAAGCAATGGTGAGCAAAGGCACCCCCATTGAAGTCACGGGCGAGGACGACCACTTCTACCTCGCCGTCGAACGCTCGGCGCTCCAGAAACGCTGGTTTCTTTCGGCTTACCTGAAACAATACTTCCCGGGCGCCGTGAGCTATGGTGCTGCCCGGTCTCTCGGAACCCGCATCGTGTCGTTCCGAATTCAGAACAACAAGCTCTACGTGTTCAGCGCCGACGACATCAAAGCAACGAGCGACACCTTTGATCCCGAGGTGATCATCGACGCCTACCCCATCATCACAGACTACGACCCGTTCAACACACAAGCCGGCCACACGGACTATGTGCTCATCGATCCCGCCGCCGGCCTGAACCGTTTCAACATGGAGAGCGACTCGCAAGCGGGCTGGGGCGCACGCTTCGAGATTGAGCTGTCTTATGTGCAACGCCTGCGCCCTATCGCCGATGGCATCACTTACGAGCTGCTGTTCACGGGTTATGCCGATCCTGCGGCCGCAGACAAAGACAGTTGGAAGCTTGGAGAAGACAACACGCTGCGCGGGTCCGGCACGCTCGGCATGGCACTACGGGAGTACAAAGAAAGCCCCGGTTTCACGCAAACGGCGTACGATGAGCGCTATTTTGGCAGCGATCTTCAGCTTGAAAAAAACACCGGCGAAACCAAAACGCCCGCCGCCAAGTGGTCCATCCATCCAGGCATGGCGCCCATCATTTGGAAGCTCTCGCCGCAATTCGTAGAAGCAGCCAATGACCCCAAGCTCGCGGGCTTCGATCTGGTGCAAGCCGTGAAAAACGGTGTCGAGCGGTGGAACGAGGCGTTTGGCTTCGAAGCGCTCCGCGCAGAGATCGCGACGGCAGACGACTCCTACGCAGATGACGACACCAACTATCTCATTTTCGACAAGGACCCTACTTACGGCGCCGCGTTCGCCAACTGGCGAACCAATCCGAACACCGGCGAGATCCGTGGTGCGAGCGTCTATTTCAACGGCATTTGGTTCGAAGCAGCGGCCTCGGCTGCCAAAGAACCGACGGCACGGGTGCCCGCACCAGCGGCATCGGCAAAGGTTCCCGTGCTCGCGTGGCAAGGCATGAAGGAAGATCGCCTGTGCACGTATTTGCAGGCAGACCGCGCGCACCACGCCCTTGCTGGTCACACCGGCAATGCGCTGCCGACCACTGAAAAAGAAAAATTCGAAGAGTACATCACCCACGTCGTGCTGCACGAAGTGGGTCATACGCTCGGACTCCGCCACAACTTCCGTGGCTCTCTCGTGCCACCAAGCTCGAGCGTCATGGACTATCTCACGGACGAAGACACGCTCCCGAGCGGCCATCCCGGCGCTTACGACGTAGACGCGATCAAATA
>JBIKMD010000456.1:0-4824 GCA_044359465.1 Myxococcota bacterium | reverse complement strand
CGGCGTCCTCGGAACTGGACCCAACTACGACTCGTAAGCCGCCACGTGGCACGACGTAGCCACCCCGCAGCGCGATGATCGCGTTGAGTGGTGACCACTCTGCTTCCATCAGCACGCCGCGCACGGGCTCCACACTCGTCTCGGGCATCCCAATGGCGTCTCTCGCATCGGCGCCGCCGGCGCTGAGCACGGGGATACGCGTGGACCAAGCGCCACCGGCGATCACCACTTGTTTGGCTCGTAGCGTCTGCTTCTCGAGTATGACGGTGAAGCCTTCTTGTACCGAGCGCACGCGTTCATGTTCGATAATCTTTACACCGGATGCGCGCACAGCAGCGATGACGAGCGGAAACAACTCGCGCGGAGCCACGCACCCCTCGTCGGCAAACAAAGCGACGCCCGCCATCTCTGCAGACACATCGTCATGCACCACACGTGCATCATCGTTCCACATGGCCTTGCAACCAGCGGCTTGCTGCCACGCCACGCGCTCCTTGAGCTTACGCGCCTGCACTTCGTCGAGCGCTACATACGCCAGCCCGCAGCGTACGGCGTTTGCACCAAGCTCCGCCGCCACTTGAAAATGCCGCTCCCGCGCCCGCAGCGCGAAACGAAAGAGAGGTCCATCAACCTCATACTCCGCTTGCGGCGAGAGCATCCCGGCCGCCGCGGTCGAAGCGCCAGAACCGAGCACGCCCATTTCGACGACGGTGACGTCCATGCCGCGCTGGGCGAGGCGCCACGCACTGAGCAAGCCACACAATCCACCACCAATGACCACGACCGACATACCTACGGGCTCCCAAAAAGCGGCCTGTCCAAACCCTGGGCAACTTGTTAGAGACCCCTCATGTCCGAAAAACGGGAACCGCGCAAAGACAACCAGCTCCAGATTCAACTCGACGACGACGTCGCCCAGGGCATCTATGCCAACCTGACGATGGTGAATCACACGGAAACGGAATTCGCCCTAGATTTCATCTATTTGCAGCCTCAGCAGCCACGCGCCAAAGTGCGTGCGCGCATTATCTCCAGCGCCAAACACACCAAGCGCTTGATGATGGCACTCAAAGACAACATCGAAAAGTACGAGAAGAAGTTCGGCACCATCGATATCTCCGGACCATCGCCCGAGGACGAAGCGCTGCACTAACGCATCAACGCATCACGCTGATGCATTGCTCACGCCGTTTTTTTGCGCTTTCGCATCAAAGGGCGGAGCATGTAGGCATGAGAACCACACTTGATCTCCCAGACGATCTCTTCCGCCGTCTCAAAGCGCACGCCGCCTTGCAGGGCAAAACGCTGCGCGAGATCTTTTTAGACCTAACGCAGCGCGAGTTGCAAAGCGCGTTGCGCACGCAGCCACGAACTGCAACGCAGCAAAGTTCGCATGATTTTGTCGATTGAGACGATTGAGGGGAAGTAGGCTTTGTTTACTTCTTGAGCGCGAGCTTCTGCGCTTCTGCCGCGTACGCCCCTGACGGAGCGAGCTTCAGGTATTGCACCATGAAGTCCTTCTGCGGTTTGCCTTTGAGCATCTTGCCCACGAAGAAATAAGTGTCTGGGAAGTCTGCATCCTTCACCATGGCAGCCTGGAACGACTTCTTCGCGTCGTCCATCTTGCCCTCTTCTTGGAACAAGCGGCCTTGCTCGAAGAGCGCCTCGGCCTGCTTCTTTCCTTTTACTTCATTGAGCGTGATCATCGCGTTCAGCAGCTCGTCAGCAGTCTTGTAGTCTTTCTTCTGGCGGCTCAGGCGCACAATCTCGAGCTTCGCATCGACGTTGCCTTTGTTCAGCGCGAGCACCTTTTGATACGCAGCGATCGCCTCGTCCACTTTGTTCTGAGCTTTGAGAGACTGCGCACGCACAATCAGCAAATCGCTGTCGCTAGGATCCTTGGCGAGGAGCTGCTCCACGATTTGTCCTGCTTCCGTGCTCTTCCCTAGCGCGGAATAGGCCAGCGCCAAGCCCACTTGCGCCGGACGATTGTTCGGACGCTTGGCGAGGACCGCTTGAAAATCCTTGGCCGCTTCGGCGTGCATGCCGCTCACCGTGTAGACCTTGGCGCGAAGCTGCAGGTTGCGCAGGTTGTTCGGATCGAGCTTGTTTGATTCTTCGAAGTTCTTGTTCGCGTCTGCCATGCGGCCGCTACGCACGTCGATGAGCCCCTTGGCCCAAAGAAGACCGGCTTTCCAACGCGGCGTCAGATACTCGGCTGGCGTGACGCCCAGTTTTTCGGCGTCCTTTTGCGCGGCCTCAATCGCTTCTACTTTTTTGCCGATGTTGGCGTAGATGCGACCAATCAAGGCACCGGGATGGCCTGCCGTCTGGTTGAGTACTTGGTCGAAGTAGCCCTTGGCCGGCTCGTACTTTCCTTCGTCAATGTTCTGCTCACCCACGCGCACGAGTGTGGCGTTGTCTGCCGTGCCAGCGGTCGACGCTTTGGCTAGCGCATCACGCGCTTTGGTTTCATCATTCGCTGCCGCATACGCTTCGCCAAGCGCCAAATAGACGACTGGGCTCGCAAACTTCGAAGACAAAGGCTCGAGCGCATCGGCGCCGCCTTTGGGGTCGCCCGCTTGAATCTTGGCCAAAGCTTGCGCCGCAAGCTTGTACTGGTTCTCTTCTTTGTCGCCATTGGTTTGCGCACGCGTGAGAAATTCGGCGGCCAGCGCCTTGGATTCCTCAACGCCCTGAAGCGCGAGCCAATGATGTAGATATGCCGAAATACCGAGCGCGAAGCCTTGTTTAGGATCGATCTGCAAGATCTCTTCGTACTTCTTGAGCGCTTGGCGGAGCGACGGGAGCGTGTTCTCTTCGAACTTAGGCCGCGCTTCACGCACGAGCGCGTCGATTTTTTTCACGTTGCCGACGTAATTCAAGTAGTACGCCAGGAAGCCGCCAAAGCCGAGGATCAAAACGCCAACAACCGAGAGCAGCACTTTGGCGCCGCGCTGCCGTTGTTGTTGCTGCATGACGCGCGTGTTCGAACGCGGCGACTGCATGGGCGCTTCATTGTCCGCCATGAACTCCGGTTGTTCTTGCGGTTCGTCGTTGAAGAAGCCGCCCACGCCTTGATCGACCGGCGGCGGCATCTGCTGCTGCATCATTTGCGGCTGTACTTGTTGCTGCACGGGCTGCGGCGGCGGCGGCGCATCCGTGACGACGCCGAGCTCTTTGAGCTGGTCTTTGACCTCGACGCGGCCCGGTTGCAGCACGAGCGCGCGCTGCAAAACAGCTATCGCGTCGCTCTTACGCCCCCCTTGTTTGTAGAGCACGGCCTGCATCATGAGCCCATCGACGTTGTCTGGAAACACCTCGAGCAGCGTGATGAGCTCTTGCTCGGCTTTGGGCGGTTTGCCCTGCTCCAGATACGTTCGCGCCAGGAGCAAGCGCCCGCGCGGATCGTTCGGCAGATTCTTGATGCCCTTCTTGCAGACGAGCATCGCTTCCATGTAGCGCTTGCTGCGCAGATAGGCTTCGCAAAGCGGCACGAACGCATCCGTGGTCGGGTGCTTTGCGAAATCGAGCTCTAAGGCGTGAATGTCGTCGCTTTGAGGTTCGGTTGTAGGTGCTGTCATAAGCGCTTTACGAGTCTCCTCCATTGCCTACTGAGTCGCAACCCTTTGACGCATGACGTTTTGAAATGACGAAGATCACAAACCAGCTCGTTGATCGCTACGGAAGTGAAAAAACTATCGCTTGGTTGTCCGACCTTGTCGCACCTGAGCGTTTGGCACTGCTCGACCGGGTGACCCGCGCGCGGCGCACGGATCTGACGCTGCTGCTCGACCGCTTCTATGACCCGCACAACAACGCCGCGGTCTGCCGCACCGCCGAAGCGTTCGGCCTGGTGAAAGTACATGCTGTTCCAGGCTCGCAAGGCGCCGCGTTGTCCCACACAGTCGCGCAAGGCGTGGAAAAATGGATCGACTTTGACGTGCATGCCTCGACCGAAGCGGCCTGTGACGCGCTCAAAGCAGAGGGCTTCACCCTGCTCGGTGCGGATGTCAGTGGCACGCCGCCGGGGGACCTCCCCCACTACGATCGCATTTGTTTGGTGATGGGCGCCGAGAAACCGGGCCTCAGCGAGGTCGCACGCGCAAAATGCGACGGCTTCGTCACCATTCCCATGGTGGGAATGGTGGAGTCGTTCAACGTGAGCGTGGCGGCGGCACTGCTCACCTACGCCCTCAGCCATCGCGCACCGAAGCTGCTCAGCGAAGACGAACGTCGCACGCTCCTTGCGCGCTACCTCGTTCGAACCATACAACGCCCAGAAATCGTGCTCGCGGAGCTCTCAGCTAGATGTTGATCGGCATTCTCTCACTCGGACCCAAGCTCTATACGACGCGACGCTTGGTGGAAGCGGGTCGCAAGCTCGGTCACCACGTGAAGATCATCAACACACTCGCCTGCGATCTCTACGTGGAGCGCGGCAAGCCCTCGATCATCTACCGCGGAAAGACGCTCAAACGGCCAGATGTCATTCTTCCGCGTATTGGCGCATCGATCACCCAATACGGCCTCACGGTGGTGAACCAATTCGACATGATGAACGTGCCAGTGGTGAACAACAGCGTTCCCATTGCCCGCGCGCGAGACAAACTCCGCAGTCTGCAACTACTTGCTCGTTTTGACCTGGACGTGCCGCGCACACTCATCACACGCAGAGCAGAAGACATCGATTCCTGCGTAGCCCGCCTGGGCGGCTACCCGGTGATCATGAAAATCCTTCAAGGCACGCAAGGCGTAGGTGTGATGATCGCGCAAAGCCGCGAAGAAGCGGCGAGCGTGCTCGATGCCATGTGGGAGCTCGAC
>JBIKMD010000455.1:0-4829 GCA_044359465.1 Myxococcota bacterium | reverse complement strand
CAAGGAAAATATCGTTCGTGATCGCATTCTGCTCGAGCCTGGTATGGCCTACTCACCGGACGACGCGCAGACCACGCGCGACGAGCTCACTGAGCTTGGTGCGTTCAGCACCTCGAGCGTGGGCCTGACCGACCCAGAAGCGCCAGCGGAGCAAAAAGACGTGCTCGTGAAGTTGATCGAGCGCGACACCCAGAGTGTCGAAGCGGGTCTCGGTTTTTCAACGACACAAGGTGTTCGTGGTTACGTCGAATACGCCGAACGTAATTTATTCGGCACCGGCCAACTGTTCACCGCACGCTTACAGCTCAACCGGCAATTCGTCTTCACACCCGTGTTCTACAACCGCTGGGCACCAGTGATGGACGAGCGTTATCGCACCGTGTTTCAGGCAGATGCGCGGGCTGTCTTGCTCGAATCGATCGAGCGCCAAATTCGTCTAGCGTGGCGCACCCCGCGCGCGCTCAAGCTGCCGGGGAAACCTCAGCTCTACGCCGAGGCGGTCAATGAGCGCATCAATACGATTCCGTTCTCACTCGACACGGGAAGTGTGCTCGTCGGCGTTGATCTAAAACCTTCGACGATCATCAATTTGACGCTCGAGACGAGTCTCGCCATCAATGCACTGCAGTGCTTTCCCATCAACGCCAGCGTGGGTGACACCACTGCGGTGGCTGAGCATGCGGCGCTCAATGTGGACCCAGGCGTGTCGCGCGTGCAGAGCGGCGGGAGATTCTCAGCTTGCGACACGCGTAACTTTGCGCTCGGCGCAGTCGTCGCGGGCGGTTTCATCAACTGGAAGACGGGGCCTTCGTTCGTGCTCGACCTGCGCGACAACAAGTACAACACGACCAAGGGGATTCTCGGCGTGGTCAAAGCGGACGTCGTCGTGGGCCAACAGTTTGCGCCGAGCGAGGGGCAGCAGTTGCCGGTAGAGCCGCGTTACAGTTTTTTGAAGCTTGAGGCCGCGCTGACCGGCTATATTCCGGTGACCAAAAGCTCACAGTTCGTGCTCAGCGGACGCCTCGGCAATATCTTCCGCCTGACAGGGGATGATTCGTTACTGCGCGCACAATTGAATGAGCTCTTCTTCCTTGGTGGTCGCAGTACCTTGAGAGGCTACGCCGATCGCACAGTCCTTCCCGAGGACGCGTGCGTCGTACGTCAGTCGAATACCTCGCAAACCTGCGCCAATCCCTCCAACCGTGTGGAGTACGTACAGAAGACGGACGGCAGCAAAGTCTACACACCCGTCCCCGGTAGCTTTTATTGGTTGCTCAAAGCCGAGTTTCGCTTTCCAATCCTTGGCGAGCTCAAGGGCGCCGTGTTCGTCGACACAGGGAATCTCTACTTCTCAGTCGCCGCATTCGACCCCAGATCCATTCGTTGGAACCTTGGCGCAGGCCTGCGTTACGAAACGGGCGTCGGTCAGGTGGCCTTCGATTTAGGCTTCAATCCAGGCTTCCGCGACGACCGCGCTGAGACCGTGGGCCCCTTCCCCTACTTCTATTTCGGCCTCTACTAATGTTTTTGTAGACAATTCGCCTACATTGCCGATAACGCGGCGCGATGATGGCGAATTCCCTTTTATTCATGCTGGCACTCGCCGTGCCTGCCGAAGCGCCGGCCGATCCCTTGGACGCGCTCCTTGCGCCCATGATGGCCGGTTCGCAGCGCACGGGCTACAAACGCCTCACGCCCCAAGCCTTTGTGCAGAACGAGCGCAAAGACCCCTACCACGCTCGGGTCTACGTCGAATGCGGCCTCGAAGCGGTTGCCGACGCCCAGTACGGTGCGGAACGTGTCACGCTGCTCGAGCTGCGTTCACCCCTGGCGGCGCTTTGCGCCATGGGCAACGACAAGACGCTCGATGGAAATCCGATCGACACTTACAGCGGGCCTCAAAGCGAAGCGTTTCGCCAACCAGGCGCCGTTTTCCTTCGCCAAGGTAAGTACTTCGTACGCATTCGTGGATCGCAGCAGAACTTTGGTGGCGGCCCCAAAGCCGCAGCGCTGCTCAAGTCCATCGCCTTTGTGCTGCCAAACCCAAAGTCACCAGACCCTGCCATCGAAGCACTTCGCGAATTGCCAAACCAAAGCCGCATACCGGGGTCCGATCGTTACTTGCCGAGTGGTGTGCTCGGTTATCAATCACTCGCCCGTGGTTACTCGGCTGACTACGCGTGCGGAGACACAGCACTCACCATCATCAACATCGCCAGCGAATACTCAGCCAAAGCAGTGCTCACCAAGCTGATCGACGAAGCGGCCAAACGCGCCCAAAGCGTGGAGCCTTACATGTTCGGCGATGAATCTGTGACCATCAAACCAGCGATGAACGGGCCATCTCGCACCTACGCGCTGCGTGTGGGTGAGTTGCTGGCGGTGGTCGACGCCGAAGGCTCAGTTGAAGAATGCGGCTACCTCATGGAAGAGCTGACCAAATTGCTCCGCCAGCGCCAAGCACGCGCAGACAAGTAGCAGCCCGATTAAAAGCGAAAATGGATCAGCGAATTCTCACGCACGTCGCTGACCATGAGGTCGCCCGCTCGCGTCAGCGCCAGTCCTGAAATCGAATTGAGGCGCAGCGGGGTTCCCACCAAGACGCCTTGCTCCAAGCTCGGTGCTGTCAGAGTATCGACGATACAAGTGGGCGTCTGCCGAATACGTTGGGTCGCCTGACCATCCGCCACGAAGAGATCACCGTTGACCGCGTGGCGAATGATCGTTGGTTCACGAAACTGCGCGGCTTCGCACGGCGCACCAACGTTGATGTTGTTCGGCTCGGGGTTCTCGGAGATCGCACCAGCAAGCAGGCGCCGCTCGTTCGTCCGAAGATCGACGACGTGCACGGTACGCGTTTTGCCCTCCGTGAAAAACAGCTGTGTACCGCCGTCATGCGCGAGCCCCTCAAACTCCTCAAACGTGTTTTCGAAAAGCAAAAACTCGAAGCGTTCAACGAGCAAGATCGACAGGCGCTTGCGCAAGGCGTGGATGATAGCGATGCCGCCATCAGCGAGGCGCAGTGCGTTGCTGACATTGCTGAACTGAGGATACGGAATCGGATAACCAAGATCGCTCGAGCTATACAACTTCCCACTCTCGACAATGAGAAAACCTTTCCCGTCCGGATCGAACTGAGAGAGCGAACGCAGGTTCGCTTGGCGCAAATGCACGCCCATGGCGAGCGTGCTTGCATTGGACGGAGGCGAAGCAAAACCCCACCTCACTTCGCTATCGAAAGTGCCGTCAACGGCCTCAGACACGACGTTCACTGCGTTGTGCGCAGCAAAACCGGGATAATAGTCAATGACAGAAAACGTGTCGTCACCAAGATTCGCGAGTCCACCTGGTGCAAGTAGGTGGCGCGACAGCGCAGGCCCCTTGGTATCCTCGCCCTCTACGAAATAAGAGTTTCTTCCGACAAAAACGGAGACCGGCGCTGCACCAGGTACGCTAGCTGTTGAGAGACCGCTCACCAGAGAGACAGTGCTATCTTGCGGTTGAACAAAGAGGTGAGAGCCATCACTTCGGGTCATCAAGCCGTCTATCCCGCTATCTGACGCGTTCACCAAGACAACAGGCGAGCCACTCGCAGGCTGCCGAACGATCTGACTGCCACGCGCGATCAGAAAGTCCCCTGCATTCGCAGGCACCATTGACAGCGGTCGAACGAAACCGTCATCGACCGCATAGACATCACCCACCGATGCGAGGGCCGGACACAAGGCAGTGCCAAACGCATCGCCATCAACCTCACACGAACCAGGCTCCGCAGAAATGAAACGTGTGGTGGTGGGTCCAGTGGGAGGAACAGAGCGGAGCGCGAGAAACGACCACGCGTTGTTGTGTTCGAGGACCGTGAGGCCGTGAGTGTCTGCCACCAGTGCGTCAATGCCGGAGTACAGCGCGTCGAGCCGCGGACCATCGAAAGTGTCCACGTAAGACGAATCATCGGAACAGGTGCCTGTGTAAGTAGCGATCTGACCGTTCGCAGCGATAGAGAACACCACATTCTCTTCAGCAACGAAGATCGTTCCGGCACCGTCTGAGGTCATGGCAGTCAGACTCGAAGTGCTGAAGCTGTAGCCGTCGCCACCGTCGTCGGAATCACAGGTACACGCGTGCTCAAGCCACGGCCGAATTTGCTGCATCGTCTCGTCGTAGATCAGCACTTGGCACCGTTCGACCTCATTCGTATCGTATGCGGTGTTGAAAATGGCGAGCTCAGTCGGGCCCTTGCGAGTCATCCCATAGAGTGAGCCGAAACGCATCGCAGCAGCCGCAATCGGAGCATCGCTTGGCGCCAAATACGTTGACGCCAGGGAATAAGCGCCAGCAATCGTCGTGAGCGTTCCACTTGCATCGATGTGTCGCAGCGCCTGTTGACCAAACTCGCTATCGAGCACGTAGGCGCCCCCCGCAGCATCAGCGACTAGAAAGCCGGGTGATCCAATACGTGCATCTGCCGCTGCACCGTCCGCGAAGCCTCCACCACCGAGCCCCCCTGCGATCAACGTGGTGCTTTTAGGTACAACAGCAAGCTCGCGCTCCGCCGCAACGAGACATAAATCGCCTGCAGCATTGCGTGCACGCACTGCGACTCGCAGCGATCCAACCGCGCCAGCATCAATGAACACATCCGCGCTTTGCGAGGCGAGTGGAGTCTCAACGCCATCGCGCGTGAGCGTCCATTCATACGCGAGCCCCGGCGTGGCAGAGCGTGCATGCAGATCTACATTCTCGCGGCCCGTCGTCAGCGTGATCGGCGCATCGAGCACGATGTCTTCAGGCGGAGGAGCAAGCACATCGAGGGTCAGCGTGGCGCGCTC
>JBIKMD010000454.1:0-4833 GCA_044359465.1 Myxococcota bacterium | reverse complement strand
ATTTTGTTGAGCGCCTGCGCGAGCGGAATGTTGCGAATGATCGGGATGCCCACTTGTTTGGCGATCTCTTTGATCTTCTCGGCTTGAACGCGCTCGCCCTTGGCGACCACGAGAGGCGCAGAGGCGCCGTCTTTGTCGTACTTCAATGCGATCGCGATGTGGTCAGGATTCACCACTACCGCGTCGGCTTTCTTCACGTTGCCATGACCACCGCCGCCGTTTGCGAGCTCCCGGTGCAGGTGCTTACGTTCGGCTTTATGCTGGGGATCACCTTCGGACTGTTTGTATTCTTGTTTGATGTCGTACTTCGACATCATGTTGTCTTTGATGAATTTCTTACGCTGATAGAACAAGTCGGCCGCGGCGATGATCGCAAAAAACACGCCGATCTTGATTGAAAAATCCCAGATCACTTGGCCGATGATCTTGAGGCCCGAATACAGCGGCATGCGAATGGTGAGAATGACATCGCGCGCGCGATCACGCAGCGAGCTGTAGGCCATCCAGGCTACCACCACGAACTTCACGATGGTTTTGAGAAGCTCCACGAGCTTCTTCATGTTCACGAGGCCCTTGAGCCCGGAGATCGGATTGAGCTTGGAGAAGTTTGGTTCCAGCGGCTTGGTCGTAAAGAGCACGCCGACTTGCGCGTAGTTGCCGGCGAGCGCCACGATGAAGGCGACGGATAAGACCGGCGCGCAGGCGAGAAACAACGCCTTCATGCCTTCAATGAGCAGGCCAATGACAACCGAAGAGTCCAAGTGTCCGAGCTGCGTCACGCTGATCGACAGCAGCATGTACTCACTGAGCGTGTCGCCCATGTAGCCCATGGTCAGGGCAATGACGGAAAAACACGCAATGAACATGAACGCTTGAATGACGTCCTGACTCTTTGGCAGGTTGCCGTCTTCGCGCAGCTTACGCAGCTTCTCTGGCGTTGGTTCTTCGGATTTTTCGCCGGATCCACCGTCACCCACAGACTCTCCTCGGGAAGCTCGCCACTATACTCGCCTCTTGTCTAACCGTCGCGGTTTTATGTCGGCTCGTTTTCGCCGAGCTTTCTGTAGATGGTACGAAGTGAGATGCCGAGCAATTTTGCTGCGAGCTCTTTGTCACCTTTGGTGCGGTCGAGCGTTTCTTTAATGGTACGCCGCTCCATTTCCTCGAGGGACATACCGAAGGGGAAGACGAAGGCGCCGCGCCGTGGTGCGTCTTGCGTTCGCGCTGCATTGCCTACCGCGTCCGGCAGATCCGAGAGCGCGATGGTTTCGCCGCGCGCAAGCAGGACGGCGCGTTCGATGGCGTTTTCGAGCTCTCTTACGTTTCCAGGAAACGCGTAGGCATGGATCGCATCGAGTGCTTCTTGGGAAAACGACAGCGGGGGCTTCGAAAACTTTTTTTGTGCAGTCTGCAAGAAGGCCTGCGCCAGAATGGGAATGTCTTCGGCGCGCTCACGCAGCGGTGGCAAACGAATTTGCAGCACGTTCAATCGGTAATACAGATCTTCACGAAAGCGGCCGGCTTTTGCTTCTACTTCCAGATCTTTGTGGGTAGCCGCGACTAGTCGCACATCGACGATCTGCGGTGATCCACCAACAGGCTGAATTTCGCCGTTTTGCAGCGCGCGAAGCAACTTGGCCTGCATGGCGAGGGGCAGTTCGCCAATTTCGTCGAGAAAGAGTGTGCCTTTGTTCGCGCGTTGGAAGGACCCTTCGCGAGTGGCACCGGCGCCTGTGAACGCACCCTTTTCGTGGCCAAAGAGCTCACTTTCGATGAGCGATTCGGGCAGGGCGGCGCAGTTGATCGCAACAAAGGGAAGCTGCACGCGGTTCGAGCGTTGGTGGACTCGGCGCGCAAACAACTCTTTGCCCGTTCCACTTTCGCCAATGAGCAGGACCGTCGCACCCGATCCGGCCACTTGGTCAACTATCTCGACGGCCCTGCGAAACGCCGGGGCGTTGCCGAGAAGCGATTTGTCTTTGTCTACGCCGTCTAATTGCCGTTTGAGTCTTCTGTTTTCGGCAACGAGCGCGCCTTTTTCCAACGCGCGACGCACGCTGCGAGTGACCATGACTTTGCGAAAGGGTTTGGTGATGACGTCATACGCGCCTTCACGCATCGCCTCGACCGCGTTTTCCACGGTGGCGTAGGCTGTCATCAGCAACACTTCCGTCTCGGGGTATTCGGCTCGAATCGTGCGCAGCAAGTCGATCCCACTCAGCCTGCCCATGCGCAGATCGGTGAGCACCACATCTACGGCTTGTGACTGCAAAACAGTGAGTGCATCCTCGCCGCGCGGGGCCGTGAGCACCGTGAGCTCTTCGCGTTCGAAGATTTTTTGCAGCGATTCGACGATGCCGGGCTCGTCGTCCACGATCAGGATAGTTGGCACATAGGAATTAGCCATCATTCACGTGGGCAAGTAAACCACGACCGCCATGTATTTATTCCATTACATTGCACCTGGCCGCGCTCGCTTGTAAAACTTCGCCCATGCGTAACCTCTGGATTCTGATTGCTGTGGTGACGGCGGTCGTTGGCGGTCTGTACTTGGCGGACGTCCTTCCTGAGCGCGGTGTCGGTGCCGCACTGATCTTTGCCGCTGTGTTGTTACCCGCGCCGCTGACCGCGCTGAGAGTGGTTCAGGACGTGACCAACGCGCAGGGCCGCGCCGCCTTGCTCGGCATCGGTCTGCTCTGTGGGCTCCTTGGCGGCGTCGCGCTCTATAGTGCGATCTTCCCAGGCGAGGCGCGCTTCTTTGGGAGTCTCAACGCGGAGCAGAAGGTGACCGACATTGGGTCTGTGGCCGGTGGCGCCTACCTACTCTCCGTGGAAGGCGCGCTTCCCGAGCGCGAGGGCGAAGTGAACGTGGACTACAAGGTGTCGCTCGCTGTGGGGGACGCCGAGCAGCAAGTGAAGGGCGAGCTGTGGCGACGCTTTGATCAGGTGCGCGTTGGGAAACGTGGAACAGCCATGGCCGAGCACCATCGAACTTTCGGCCGCCACACCGTAGTTCTCAAAGAGGGTCAGGGCAAAGTATCGCTGGTTTCCAGCTCCATACCCCTGACGCTTAGCTTCAAGCTGTTCAAGATTCTTTTGCCAACCAGCGTGATGA
This sequence comes from Myxococcota bacterium, assembly GCA_044359465.1. GTDB lineage: Bacteria > Myxococcota > JADLHZ01 > JADLHZ01 > JADLHZ01 > JADLHZ01. The sequence goes on along the minus strand of JBIKMD010000454.1, from coordinate 1,718 downwards.
TCATCGTATTTGCGCTACTGTTCGTCGCTGGTTCTGTTGTGGAAGGCCGCTTTGGTAGCGACCGTGTCCGCGGCGCATTCGCAACCGCGCTCGCATTCACAGCCGGCGCGTCCTACCTGTATCCAGATCAGATGACCGAAAGCGCGTTTGTCAAACCGGCCATCGGCGTGATTGTGACGAGTGTGTTCTTTGCGATTTTCGTGGGCGGCGCGACGGCAGCCATCTTGCGAAAGCTGCTACGCAAAACGAACGAACCCGGCACCGCTCAGTGAACGATGCCGGGCTCGAAAGAAGAAAACCTAAACTGTCTTACGCTGGGATGACGCTGACTTTGCGGCGATCGCGGCCAAGACGTTCGAACTTCACGTGACCGTTCGTGGTCGCGTAGAGCGTGAAGTCTTTGCCAATACCAACGTTGAAACCCGGATGCACCTTGGTGCCCGTTTGACGAACGATGATCGTACCGGAGTTAACGAGCTCGCCACCGTAGGCTTTGACGCCACGGAATTTTGGCTTTGAGTCGCGACCGTTGCGAGTTGAGCCCTGACCTTTTTTATGTGCCATGTTCCACCTATACCGTTAAAGCTTTGAGAGACTTAGAGTCAGCTCAGAGCGGCGAGATTGCTGTGATTTCGACTTCCGTGAACGGCTGACGATGGCCGCGCTTCTTGTGAAAACCCTTACGACGGCGTTTCTTGAAGATAACGACGCGTGCGGCTTTATCTTGGCGAAGAATCTTGGCCGACACTTTGGCGCCAGCCACGAGGGGCTTGCCAACTTTAACGGCTTCGCCGCTATCGAGCAAAAGGACTTCAGAGAACTCGAGCGAGGCTCCCACGTCACCAGGAAGCTTTTCGATGCGCAAACGTGCGCCCGTCTCGACGGAATGTTGTTTGTTACCAGTGCGAATGATCGCGTACATAGACCTCTCCAGGCAAATCGGAGGCGCACCCTACGCGCGCCTTGCAAATAGTGTCAAGAGGCTGCTTAAGGTTCAGGTGATGCGTGTTCTCGTTGTTGACGACTCTGAACCCGTGCGGGCGGCCGTAAAGCAGGCACTTGCTGGCGATGGTTTTGAAGTCGAGGCGGTGCGTTCTCCGACGGACGCGATTGCAGCCGCACACAAGGCCAAACCAGAGGTCGTGCTGATCGACTTGTCGCTCAAGGGAATTGGCAGCTTAGCGCTGTGCGAGGCCTTTGCGGCTGATGCAGTGCTGAGGGAGGTGCCGATTGTACTCCTCGCCGGCGCGCAGGATCCCGTAGCTATCGCCCTACGTCCGCACGTAGCCCCGGGCGCGATTCTGGATAAGCCATTCGAGCTCGATGTGTTGCGACGGGTAGTGCGGGAGAACGCCAAGGCGAGCCGAAGCAGCGTGGCGGCAAATGAGGCGCGGGAGGTTGTCCTCGCGCGTTTTGTCGACCGCATCGTGAACGCCCCTGGTCCACAACGCAGCCGCGTGCTCGCGGAATGTCTCGAGCATTTTGGCGTGGGTGATGACGTGGCGCTCAGTGGCGACTTGGCGTCCATTCCGCTCGCCGAGTTGTTGCAGATGCTCACGCTTCAAGCGCAAACGGGTGTGCTGCGTGTGGAGAGCGCTTCGCTCTTGCTGGACATTCAATTCGCTAGCGGTCGCATTGATTTTGTCCATGCACTCAAAGCGCCGCCGGAGCTGCTGCTTGGGCGCATCGTGGTCGTGGAGGGCCTTCTCTCTCAGCGC
>JBIKMD010000453.1:0-4843 GCA_044359465.1 Myxococcota bacterium | reverse complement strand
ATCGCAGGCCTTACGCCTTACATTGGCGAGCTAATGGCGCGCACTGCCGTGAAGAACGAGATCGCGAAAATGAAGATCGTGGCGCCTGAGCTCTCCGCCGAACAGCTCGACAAGTTGATCACGACGCTCGGGCTTGGGCTCAATGTGTTCGTGGGCAGAAAGAAAGGCCAAGACATCGTGGCGGCACTCAAAGCGCGCGTGATTGGAGAGTAAGGTGTATCGCCTCCAAGATAGCGGTTTCAGCGACGAAACACGGGCTGAACACGGGGCGGCGTAGCGGCGGGCGGGACCATGCGAGGAACGGGCGCCGCTGGCTGAACGCGCGGCATAGTTTGCGGCTGTACGCGAATCGGTGCTGCCTGTGGCAACATGCGCACAGGTGCAGGCGGCGGCTGTACGCGTACTGGCGCTGGCTGTACGCGCGGTAGCTGCGGCGCTGGCTGCACACGCGGCAGCTGCGGCGCTGGCGCGGGGCGCACGTACTGCGGCGTCGGTGGAGACACGCTTGGCGTTGCGACACTTGGCGGCGGCACCAGCCGCGGCGTCGGATCGGGTCGAACGTAGTTCGGCGTTTGTGGATCAACACGTGGAAGCGCACGCGATGGACTCCATAACTCGCGCGGTGGTGTGACCTGCCGTGGTGGAGGCGTGATCACAGTAAGCGACCCCTGCCCCGGACGTACAAAACGTGGAGCCTCGGCAGCAGGACGCGGCAAGGCTTGCGGCAGATCGCGCACCGCGGGCCGTTCGAAGCGCGGTTGTTCAGGCTGCACACGCGGGGCAAGGCGAGGCGGCGTGCGCACAAGATTGGCAATCGGATCCGACTGAACGGGTCTCACAAAACGCGGCAAGTCGACGGGTGCCCTGTCCATCACACGAACCGGCGCAGCTGCCCGCACCACCTCGTGCTGCACGCTGCGGCCTCCTCCGAAGTGTTCGGAAGACACACTCGTTGAGTAACGCCCAGCGTGCACGACGTCGACCGGACGCGCGAAAGCCCAGGGCCTGTGCAGCGATGCAGAATAACGCGGCGAACAACGAAACCCGGGCTGATAAACCTGCCCATAACCAAGCGGGGCCCAGGTGACGACGTTCGCGAGCGTGCTCAAAAACACGACGAGCGCGGGTGCATACGCGACGTGCATGACCCTCTGGCCCGGTGACCAACCCCAGCGTGTACCCACCAGAATCCAGCGGCCATAGTGAAATGGCGTGTAACCCCACGGTGCATCATCCACCCAGGTCCAGCCGTAATTCACGGTCGCGATCCAATGGCCGTAACGATAGGGCTGCCAACCAGCGGCGACCGACGTGGGATACCAAATCGCGCCGTAGTCGTCGCTCGTATCCCACTCACCATAACGATCGAGGTCACTGCGCCCAGCCACCGTGGGCGCCACGTACTGGTCACTCTCACTTGGAGGCGTAGTTCGAGCAGACACCCACTCGTCGAACGCATCCCCGGAACGAATGTCGTCGTTCACGCGAAATGCATCACCGCGCAGAAAGAAGTGCTCTCCTTCACGCAAATCGTACGCAAGCTCGCCCACTTTGATTCGCGCGCTACCTTCATCGAGGCTCACCGTCAGACCTTGGTCGCTGCGATCGACCCGCCCGTGCGCCACGCCTTCGATGATCACCGAAACATTTCTTCCCGCTGCAATTGTGAGCGTGTCTGCGCGGCTCACCTTGTTGAAACGCAAGTTGCCTTGTTGCAACGCAGCGCCCACATCCGCGGGATCGAACTGCGTAAACGCGAGACCAGAAGCATAGTCGAGCCACAGACGCGCTGTGCCCAAATCTATCTCGCTGCGTGCATCGCCTTGGGTAAACAGCGTGTCACCCATCAGCAACGGGCGATTGCGCTCGAAGGTGATCCAATCGTCGCTGCCAGCAGGTAGCAGGAGCAGCTCGCCACTCGTGTCAGACACGCGGGCAGCGCGCTCGGGTGGATCGAGGTCCTCTGCGGCGAGGGCAAGAGAAAGAACAGCGAGCGCAAGCATGGGCAGCCTCCAACGACTGAGACGCCATCTTCTCTCAGCTATTCGAGAAAAGGTGAGGATTTTGGGTAAAGCGAAGGTAAAGCAGGGTCAGTAGCGGGGAACGGTCGAGTCGATTTCGAGCGACCATTTATCGATGCCGCCCACGATGTTGTGGACGTTTTTGTAGCCTTGCGAGAGCAGTTGCTCGGCTGCACGCTGGCTGCGCCCGCCATGGTGACAGTGCAGGTAAAGCGGCGTATCTTTTGGCATTCTTGCGATGTCTTGCATCGCCTGCTCGTCGAGCAAACGCGCCTGTTTGATGCTGGCGATCTTGTTCTCGTCAGCCCCGCGAACGTCGAACAACTGAATGGGGCGGCCAAGATCGAGCAGCGCCTTGAGCTCCTTGACGCTGAGTTGCTTCACGCGCGGCGGGGCGTTCGGGTTCTCGAGCTTGAAGCCAAAACCGTTCGGTCCTTGCACGTAGTCAATCTTGAGACCGTTGGTGCGCTTGGCCGTCTGCTTGTCGATGAACAAGCTGACGCCATTGCTCACCACTTCGAGCTCATGCGGCTCACGCGGACCCACGTCCATGCCTGAGTCGAAGCGCTCGTTCACGTTCAAGTGCAGGGGCTCCCCACCAGAGCTCTTCTGCGCTTTGAGCAGCTCGTCACGCGCGGCGTCCGTGATGGTGAACGTGGGCAATACGACTTCAGCTTCTTTCACGCCGAGGATCTTGGAGAGCTCTCCCTTGGCGTGCAGATCTTTGACGATATCGCAGCCGCCAATGAACTCACCCTTCACGTAGAGCTGCGGAATGGTGGGCCACTCCGAATACTCTTTGATGCCATCACGCACGGCAGGATTGGCCAGCACGTCAACCGAGGCATACGAAGGAAGGAACTCGCCCAAGATACGAACGACCTGCGCCGAAAAACCGCATTGCGGTGCGCGCGGCTCGCCCTTCATGAACAGGACAACGTCGTTTTTCTTCACCAAATCATCGAAATATTGCTTCAAACCAGCGTCCATTTGGACCTCCGTCAATACGCGAGCCAGCTACTTACTCAAAACACCAAAGGCAACCAGCATCGCTATCAAAATGCCCATCAAGCTCTCGCCGGCAATGAACCCCGAGCTCACCGGCACCACCGTGCGCTCGGCGAACGCAGGCTTCTTTCGGCGCAGCACCTCGGCAATCAACGCTCCCAAGAAAAACGAGATGGCGTTGTAACCCGGCATCACCATTGCGATTCCGACGCCAGACGCCGACGGAATGAAGCGCTTTACACGGGGCCCAGCATAGCGTTCGGCAAGGGTCAGCACGATGCCTATGATGACACCAACCAGGGCAGCGATGCGCGCGCTTTCACTCAAACCAGACAGACCGTTGACCATGACTTTAGACACGCCGGCCCAGACCTGCACGCTCGGCGCCGGAAATTGCTCGGAGCCGATCACACTGGCGTCGGGGACCAAGAGGTTGAAGGCGGGGACGACCGCAGCGGCGCCGGCAAGCACACCGAAGAGCTGCGCAATGATCTGCTGACGCGGCCTCGCGCCGAGCAGATACCCGCTCTTGAGATCGGTCAGCAGATCCGCCGCGTGAAGCCCAATGCCACCTGTGACGTTGCCACTCATGATGTTGGCCGTGAGGTTGCCGGGAAGCATAGCGCCGTAAGCGACCTGGGTCAGGGGGCCGAGGGCTTTGGTTGGTGTCACGTCGGTTTCGCCGGTCACACGCGCCGCCACCACGCCCATCAGCACGCCGAGAGGGATCGCAATGATGCCGGCCCAAATCGGGATGCCAAACATGAAGTACATGAGCGCAATGACGAAGGGAGAGAGCAGTGCGATGCCCGCAAGAAACCACCACTGAGGCGCTTCGATCTCGCTGAGTGCGTCGCTTTCGCCTTTGCCGCCTTTGAGCAACGCGAAGATCGCGCCGAACGATTTGGCAATGGCGCGCCATTCGAACGCGAATGACAGTAAACCACTCGCCACCAGAATCGCTGCGCCTGGCCACAGCGTCCAATTGACGATCGCGCGATACGACGGCGCAGAGATAATGCCCGCTGCAAGCAGCTCAGGCCCAATGATCCCGTAGGTGACGAGCGCGCCGAGCAACATGGACCAGCCCGTGCGAAAGCTCATGAGCGCGCCGCCGCCCACCAGGATCAGGCTGCCCTCCGCACTGAGCGTCCACTTCTCGAGCGTGTGACCCGCGATGGTGAACGGCAGCGAAAACGCGTGCGGAAAATTGAACGGCATGAACGCGCCTTTGGCGTCGCGAAACCAGGCGACCAGGCCCCCGATCAAACCAGAGCCCGCAAGCAGCTTGGCTTTTTCTGCGTTGCCTTTGTCGCCATGCAAAGATCGAATGGTCTCTGCCGTCGCGATGCCCGTGGGAAACGGAAGCTGCTCCACGTTGATCAACTGCCGTTTGATGGGAATCGCTACGAACACACCCATGGCGGCAATGAGGGCGAACCAGAAAAACATGGAGACGCCGTCTGGACGAATGCCGGTGAGAATGAGCAGCGCAGGCACCGCCGCCATGTTCCCGCCGCCAGTCATGTAGCCGGCAGCGCTCGCAACGGATCCCATCGCGTTGTTTTCGAGCATGCCAAATTCGCCATTGGTGAGCCGCGCGAGCTTGAGCACGCGAAAGAACGCAAAGGCGAGAATGCACGCCGTGATCGTGACGCCCATGCTCCAGCCGGTCTTGAGCACCACGTACAAATTCGAGAGGCACATCACTGCGCCAATCACCATGCCGCTGAGCACAGCGCGTACGGTGAGTTGTTTTTCGTTTTTACGATAGGTCTCGCGCAGCCAGCGTTCTTCTTGTTCAGTCACGATTG
>JBIKMD010000452.1:0-4853 GCA_044359465.1 Myxococcota bacterium | reverse complement strand
ATGAGGCTCAAGAAGCGCTCGTCTTCGGTTGCACGCGTTGAGGCGAGCTAACGCCCGCGTTGCAGCCAGATCTCGAGCGTGAGCAACAACCAGAGCTTTTGACCATGATCGGCGCGGCCTTGATCGTGCTCATGTAGCAATTTCTCTACATATTCTCGATTGAGCCACTCGTAGCACCGCGCAGACGGGCCAAACCTATCCCGAATGTAACCGCGAAGCTCTTTGCGAAACCACGCGCCAAGCGGCACGCCAAACCCCATCTTCGAGCGTGACATGATTTGTTTGGGCAAGAGATCCGAAAACGCCTCCTTTAGAATCCACTTGGTCTGCGTGCCGCGCCTGCGATACGAATCGGGAAGCCCCGCCGCAAGGGTGACCAGCTCCGTGTCGAGGAACGGTGAGCGAAGCTCGAGCGAATGCATCATCGACGAACGATCTGCCTTCACGAGCAAGTCATACGGCAAATACGTGTCGAAGTTGTGCGCGAGCGCTGCCTGCAGCGGCGTCGCGTCACTCGGCGTGTGCGCACGAGAAAAACGCCAAGCGGCATCCGTATCCCAGCGCCGGTCTTGGCGAAGAAGCAAATCCAGATCTTCAACGAAGTAAGCGGACCACGCGAGCAAACGATCCGCGAGTGCTAAGGTCGCGCGCCGTGCAAAACGAACGCCGCGGGCGTAGAGCTTGCGTTGACTCTCTCCTTCCGGAAGCTGTGATGCAACGAGCTTCGCGAGCGCGCGCATGGGTGATGGCACCTGCTCGGCGAGCTGGGCCGCATAGAAACGCGTATAGCCGCCAAACAGTTCGTCGCCGCCATCACCCGTAAGCGCCACGCTCACGTGTTTTTTCGTCAGCATGGAGACGATGGACGTAGGCACCGCCGATGAATCTCCAAATGGCCCATCGTGCATCTCGACTAGCCGCTCGACCCAATCGAAGGACGATGGCTCAACAACGAACTGCGTGTGCTCGGTGCGAAAACGTTCTGCCACAATGCGCGCGTAATGCGTCTCGTCGTAACGCGCGTCGCCCGCAAAGCCGATGGAAAAAGTTTTCACGCGCCGGCCGAGCAAACGGCTCATCACACCAACAATGATCGACGAGTCGACGCCGCCCGAAAGAAAGGCACCTAGAGGAACATCGGCTTCTAGCCGTTTACTCACGGCATTCTCGACCAAGCTTCTTACTTGCGTGAGCGCACGATCAATCGAGGGAGGCGATGGACGCGGCGCCAAAAACGGCGAGTTCCAGTAGCGCGTGAGGCGCATCTGCCCGCCTTCGAAAACGGCAAAGTGCGCCGGAGGAAGCTGATGTACACCGCGCAAGAACGTATGCGGCGCAGGAAGGTAGCCAAGCGTCAGCAACAATGGGAGCGTGTCTGGCTCGAACGGCGCCGTTGTCTGCAGCGCCTTGATCTCGGATGCAAAACGCAACCCGCCCGCTTGTTGTTCGTAAAACAGCGGCTTTTTGCCCGCGCGATCCCGGGCGAGCAATAGGCGTTCGCTGCGTGGATCCCAAAGTGCGAATGCGAACATACCATCCAGCCGCGAGACAATGCCTTCGCCAAACGCCAGGTACCCTTGCAGAATCACTTCAGTATCAGAACGTGAACGAAAGCTGTGACCTCGCGCAAGCAGCTCGTCGCGCAGGCTATGGTGGTTGTAGATCTCACCATTAAAAACGAGCACGGCTCCGCTTGCTGCATCCTTCATTGGCTGGGTTGCGGCCAGCGACAAATCAATGATGGCAAGCCGTGTGTGTCCGAGCAGCATGCTTTGCGTGCGATAGACGCCGCGGTCGTCTGGTCCGCGATGCGCTAAAGCAGCGAGCGCCTTATCAGCGTCGAAGCCTTCCACGCCCACCGCGCCCACCGCGCCGAATACGCCGCACATGGAAGCTACTTACCCAACTTCTGGGTCCGTGTCTTCACTCGCTCGCGCTGGCGGCTACATTCAGCGCACAAAGCGCGCAAGCAAACGGATGTACGACGCCTGATAGTAGATGCCGGGTTCGGTGATTTCGTACGACACCTCGGGCCCGTTCCAATCCCGATAGGCCTTTTGGACGGGCTGTCCCTTGGGCGGCATAGATGTGCCAGAATAGTCCTTGTTCGGACCACCAGGCACATAGCCGGGAGCGGGCAGAGTCGTGAACCATTGATGATAGAGGAGCTGCATGCTCCGCTCGGCGCCGTAGTCTTCCATGCGGGTGAGATAGACAGTGCCGAACGGGTTGACGCCGTGCATGTAGTGGAGCGCGCCTTCGGCTGCCGCGAGAAACGGAGCAGTGCCTGCGCTCGCGGCGATTCCGTAAGCGAGCACTTCAAAGTTGGTATTGCCGGTGTTCGCGCGGGTCATGTGACTACCCCAAGTGTAGTTAGCGTCTGGCATGTACGACCGATACAGGTCCTCGTTCACCGCAAGCCGATAGAGCGCGTCGTAACTGTCTGCCTCGCTCTTCTTCTTGTTGAGGATTGCGCTGCGCATGGTCGTATTCGCTCCGGCTAGCGTCGTGTAAAAGAGCGAACTCTCACCTTGTTCGGGTTCGTAGCGAGACCAATCGCCACCCGTGTACGGCCGAAGCTGCGTGTAACCAGCCTGCGCGTCGGTATCGTAACTTGCGGTGCCAGTGAGCGCGTAGAGGTAGATCGCCGCGACAACACGCTCTGCTTCCTGTTTTGCGAGCGACCAGTCGGCATCACCGGACTTGATCGTCCCATCGTCACAAGTCGTAGATTTGGTCATGGCCAGATACCGCGCATACGCCGCAATCGCGCGCGTTTGCAGGTCGGCGGCAAACGCACCATCGAACACCAGCGCCGCGTGGGCGAACATGCCTGCCGCCGCAATGGTTGAGGACGAGCAGTACGGTCCATAATAACGCGTACGGTGGTCGCCGCTCAGCGGCGTAGAGGTGTTGTAGTCGATGTTGCCCATCTTGATTCTGACGTCGCCGCTTGGCCCTTGCATGCGAACGAGCCAGTCGAGCTCCCATTTGAGCTCGTCGAGAATGTCTGGCATGCCGTTTGACGATTCGGGAATGTCGAAGTCATCCGTCCAGATGCTTGGATTTTCTTCGTACGCTGAGAGCAGTTGGTGCACGGGGCTCGCTGCGAAAGTGACGTACTTGTTGCAGTCGCCGGCATCGCACCAGCCGCCATGTAGATCACGTTGTTTGCTGACGTTGGTCTGATCACTCACGTCGCGGGCCACCGAGTCTTGGCTAAAAGCGATGGAGTCCGTCCAACGTGCGTCCGCGTACGGAGGTTGTTTGGCTTGGCCAATGCGGTTGTAAAAGAACATCCGCATCGCGGCCTTGAGCACGGGCCGATAGACTTGATCGCCAATGCGCACTTTGGGCGATCGCACGTCGTTTGCGGCGTCATAAACATAGTAGTCACCAGGTGTGGTGACGCTGCTGAAGTCGAACCAGGAGCCGCGATCTCCAGACTGCACTTGGGTGGCACCCGCGTTCCAAGCGGTGGGGGCAGCGCTCAGCACAGTACTGCTGTCAACCCATCTACGCAGCTCGAGTAGCGCGCCTGGCGTATAAACATCGCCTGCGTTGAAGCCAGTGACGGGGTCGATGAGCACCGCGATCTTGGTGCGTTCCGGTAGATAACCGAATTGGTCCACGAACACATACTCGCCAAGCGTGACCGTGCCTCCGCTTGGTCCACTCGAACCTGTTGGTCCACTCGAACCTGTTGGTCCACTCGAACCAGTTGGTCCACTCGAAACAGTTGGTCCACTCGAACCCGTTGGTCCACTCGAACCTGTTGGTCCACTCGAACCTGTTGGTCCGCTCGAACCCGTTGGTCCACTCGAACCCGTTGGTCCACTCGTGCCGCTTGGTTCACCCGCAGCGGGATCGTTTGCCGCGCGCGCTGAGGCACTCGTATCGCCAGGTGGTTCCTGTGTGAGACTAGTTGGCGGTGCGATGAGCGTGCCGTCGCAAGCGACCAGGGCCGTACACGCAAGCATCGCCCCACATGCTTTTCGCATGTTAAACAGTCTATCAATTTAAACCAACTCAGCCACCCTAAAGTGCAGCAACGCTTTTTGCCGCGGCATCCACGATCCGCCGGAGCTCCGCAAAGCTAGTGGGCTTCGTAACAAAGTCGGTCATCCCGGCAGCTTCACAAGCCAATCGGTCTTCCTCAAACGCGCTGGCGGTCATAGCGACAATGCGCAATGTGCCGCGCTCCGGCAGACCAAGAATCACCTTTGTAGCGTCGAGGCCGCTTAGCTTCGGCATGTGTACATCCATCAGCACGAGGTCGTATCGGGTCGTCGTGGCGGCGGCTATCGCTTCTGCGCCGTCGTTTGCGGTGTCGACGTCCTGTCCTAGATGCGTGAGCATGGCTTTGGCGACGCGCAGATTCGTCGCCTCATCGTCGACGACGAGAATCTTGAGCCGCGCCGCTGTGGGATTGACGTGCTGATGAGCCGATTCGGTGCGCGTGGCAGCGGCAACTGCCGTCTGCAAGTCGAGCGAAAACGAGAATACAGAACCCATCCCTGCGTTGCTTTCAACCACAATGCGACCGCCCATCGCACCAACGATGCGTTGGCTAATCGCTAGGCCGAGCCCCGATCCGCCGTAGCGCCGCGCAATACCTGCATCGACTTGCTCGAAAGGAGAAAACAATCTCGCGAGTGCGTCGCTCGCAATGCCGATCCCCGTGTCAGTCACAGAGAAGCGCAGGGCGTGTCGATCGGTCTCCTGGGACGTCGAAGCGACATGCAGACACACTTCGCCGCGCTCCGTGAACTTGATGGCGTTCGACACCAAGTTCACGAGCACTTGCCGCAGGCGCGCAGCATCGCACAGCACACTCGCGGGCACGTTTGCCT
>JBIKMD010000451.1:0-4857 GCA_044359465.1 Myxococcota bacterium | reverse complement strand
AACGCGCCTCCGCCACCAGGCCCTGTGCAACTCGACAACGGGAAGACGGGTTATGTCGTGCGAACCTCACGTTCGTGGATTACGCCTTCGACAGTCGCGCCGCGCGCCGAAGCGATGAAAGCCAAAATCGAATCGATGCGCCAAGACATGGAAAAAGAAGTTCTGCGCATTCAAAAGTTCATGGACCTGCAAAAAAACGTCATGCAGAACCTGACGAAGATCCTGAAAACCACGGCCGAAGAGCAAGCGAAGATGATCGCCGCGCTCCGCCGATAGAAACACCGCTATACGCGACTGGTCGTCACCTGCGTCCTCGGAAACGCGCGCACATCATGCACCGCGCCAGTGAGCTTTCCGGCCAACTTCGCCGCAACGAGCCGCTCCAAATAGTCGACCGAAATCTGCTCGAGACACGGAGGATTGCGTGCGATGCCGCAAGGCGGCACTGCATCGAGCGTCATCCAGCAAGGATGAAATCGGCAGGTGTTCGAAAAAATGACGCCAGTGGTCTTTGGATAGGCCGAGGCCCAATAGAGCGGCGTCGGCCCAAAGAGCACGAGCGACGGCACATCCCACGCCGCAGCAGCATGCAAGAAACAGGAGTCAGGACCAATGAACAACGCGGCATCGCGCAACGCGACGATCGTTTCCCAAATCGGCAGGCCACAAAGATTGGCCAACTTCCCCGGTTGATCGTTGATCGCGGAGTCCGCAAAGGCGCCGATCACCACCACTTTATGACCGCTCGTAACCAGGCGTTCGGCCAACGCATCAAAGTGCGGATAATTCTTGTTTGGCCGACACGCCGCATGAATGAAGATCACGCGATGGGATTTAGGATCGATGCCGTGCCGAAGCGTGAGACGGCGGCGTACGTCGCTCTCCGTAGCTTCATCCACATCAAAGCCGCTCGTTGTGAATGCGGTGGAATAGGCGCGCTCGAAGTACGCAGGCATGGTCTCGCCGTGCACCACCTTGTGCATGCCGATTGGCATCACTGCGTTGTAGCGGCGAAACTCTTTCTCACCCATGGGAAAGGGCAGAACCTTTGCCGGGTGAAACAGGCGCGAAAGAAGGCGCTCAGGGTAGGCGGTGCCTTCATAGCCAATGTCGACTTGTACACCGTGGCATGCGCGCATTTGCCTAAAGAGCTGCGCGAAGATGATGAGATCGCCGACCCCGCCCGCTGGCACGGCGAGAATCCGCATGCCCTTGCTTACAAGGTGAATCGCTTCTGGAACTTGCAGCGGATAAAAGTACCGCGTCTTGCCAGGCACAATGTAGCGCTGATCGGTGGGACGCTGCTCCGGGAGCGCGCGAAAATCGATGGCATGCATTTGCTCGGCAACATTTGGCGGCGTCGTGCTCCACGCGCCGATCCAATTGTGCCACCTCACGAGACGCGACATTGTCTGGTCTGAAGGTTTGCGGCGGTGCGCAAGAAGCGCTGCATCGAGTCCCTGCCGAAGGAACGGATAAACAAGGCCCGTGCGCAGGCGAAAGTTGATGCTGCTTGCCAACGCCGGATCCGATTTGAACCAGCTCGGGACAAAGTGGCGCCTATGCTTTAGTCCCGCCACCCAGAGCAGCGCGTCTTGCATGTTGAATTTGCGCGGACCGTCTCCCACGGTAAGACTCACTAGCGTGAGTGATGATAATAAGCCAAAGGGCGGCTTGGATCTGGCTAAGCTCCTGGCAAAGAAGAAGCCGCAGCAAGGCGCATTGCCAACCGATCCACCATCCGATCCGGCAGAGTCGCCCAGAGTGGAGACGCAGTCAGCAGAACCGGATCCCAAAGAGCCCAAAGCGGCGCTCGACGTGGGTAAGCTCCTCGCCAAAGCGAAACAAAAATCGGAGCCGCCAAAAGCGAGCGAGCCCGCACCGCAAGAAAGCGCGCTTGCGTCGCCAACAACGCCAACAACATCAACGCCAACAACACCCGCGCTGGACCTGCTTTTTGCAAAGCCAGCCGTCGCCCCGGTCGTCGCCAAACCAGCTCCCCCGCCAAAGCCGGTCAAAAAACCGGAGCCGCCAAAGACCGTACGTGCGGCGAGCGGCGATGCGCTGGCGCATGTGCCAAGCAAACGCGAGGAACGCGTCGACTCCTTGCTCGCGAGCAGCGTCACGCCTTTTACTGCGTCGGTAGAACAAAAAGCGTCGCGCGAGGGGGCTAAAGATCTGCGACTCGACGTCACCGTCGCAGAGGAGCTCAAGTATCCGCTAGGCTTTTTTGGGGTGGATGAGGTCCACGCAATGGGAGCCTATAACGCGAACGTGATCCGTCGAAACCTGTGGCGTGTGAAAGACCGCTATCCGAACGGGTTTCGTATTGCGTTGCGGGTCGTCGGTGCGGTGTTCGCAAACGGTGGCATCACCTGGTCACCTGGTGAGCCTGACGCGACCGTTCTCGTTGGTCAGCTCCCGCAGGACCCAATGTTGACCGTCACAATCGACGCCGAGTCGCTGATCAAGACCGCACGTGGCACCGAAGGTTGCGAAGCCCAATTCGCTCGTGCTCCAGGAAAATACGAAGGCGACGTGGATCTGCTGTTTTGGCTCGGGCTCGATCTGCGCGCAGCCTTCACCGCTGAAATGATCGCCGGCAATCTAGAGCGCGAAAACAACTACTACGAGCTCCTCAGACGCACGCTCAAGAACGCCAAGGACCAGATTGACGCGTTTTGCGCCTACGTCGAGCTCATGACCAGAGATCGCATTCCGTGGCGTGAAAACCCGGTGTTCATGCGGGCCTTCTTCGACACCTCGCCGAGGACCGAGGTTCTCTATCACTTTGAAGCAGGAAAGCTGACGATTCTGCGCGGCAAACCGGGAGAAAGCCTGGTGCAAGGCGCGCTCGAGCTCCACGTCGACCAGGTCGCCATGCGCGCCCTTCATGAGGGCGAAGCGAGCCTCTATTTTTTGATGACCTCGTGCCACGTGAAGCTCACCGGCGACCCCCAAGTGTTCCGCGAAGTTGGCCTCTACGAGGGCGAGGGAGCCATTAAGTCACTCCGGCACGTGATGGAAAGCGGCGCTCCCATCAGCTGGGAGAACCGGCGTTTCATTAAGCCCGTGCTCGAGAAACCCGCGAAGGACCCCTACGCCTGGATTTGGTAGTGGGTAGTGACAAAACACACATCTTTTTCAACCCACCCCGCCCGCTGCGTGTATATCAAAACGTGTCGTGTTTACGGCGAGGCAAAACGTGAGCAACTTGAACGATTTTGATGTGTCCTTGGAGAAGCTGTTCGGCGGTGAGATGGAGTCGCTGGAAGACGAGCGCGACGCAGCCGAGCTCTGGGAAAAACTCAAGCAATCTCCTGCCGCTAAGGCGCGCTACGACGCGATTGTCTTGGCCATGCGCTACTTCGCCGGACGCAAAGGCGTGAAGTCCTTTGGTGAGGACGAAGCGGATGTCATGTGGCCCGTGTTGATGGGACAAGTTGCTGAAGGTTCGCGTCAGCGCAGTGGGTTGTCCAAAGAAGCGCTCCGCCACATGGTCGTTCCGGAGCTGGTGTCATCTATCAGTCGCGCGATCATGAGCTATAGCCAGCAAACTGAGGTGTCGGAGACCGCCATTGAAGCGGCTGCGCCGGCGGGTGCCCATAATCAAGCAGTGAATTTCTCGATCGCCTCTGTTGGCGGCCAGGTCTCACTGCGCCTGTATAAGAACGAAGATATTGGCTTTGTTGCCAACGTCAGCGACGGCGAAGTGAAGACGAACGTTGCCGATGCTGCACTGAGCGCCTGGGTCGAAGTCCAAGGCGCGCTCAATACGCTCTCGCTGATGACCGCGGAGTTGCTGGGTGACGATGTGCTGGTCAATGGCCACATCGAGATCAAGGATGGGCGTGCCGAGGTTCGCATGCGCCCCCTCGTGCGGGCCACCGCCGAGAAGAAATAACGCATTTAGTCACAGTCTGCGCACGGGCTCGCGAAAGCCATGCCGGTCAAATAACCTGCAATCGACTCTCCCTGTGTTAAGAACGAGGGACGCGTGCTTTTAATCAAGAATCCAGAACTCCTGGCGGCATTTAGGCGCGGTGAGAAGGCGGCGATGGAAATCGTCTATCGCCACTACGTCAAGGGCATCAGCCACTTCATGCAGAAGGGCTTTTCGTTCCGCTCGGGCGATCGTTTCTTTTACTTCAAGGGCTATCGTTCACCGTTTGATCTGCATAACGCGGCTCAAGAAGTCTTCCGCCGGGCTTTCGAAGAGCGAGCGCGACTCTCGTACAACGGCGTCAATTCCTACTCGAATTGGATCCTCGCCATCGCGCGGAACATGATCATCAATCAGTTCCGCAACAAAGAAATTCCGTTTTCGCAGTTCGAAAACCGTGATGGCGAAGGTGGTGAGAAGAATTGGGATAACGAAATCACGGAAGAGTTTTCGGGCGTTCTCTATGGGACGGCGAACGACAAGCAGGATCACGCGCTCGAAAAAGCGCAGCTCGCGGAGCTGATGAAGCGCTTCATGGAGCAGCTCTCAGACGAGGACAAAGAGCTCGTGCGGGTGCGCTACACCGAAGGTCAGGGCCAAGAAGAAGCAGCAAAGGCGCTCAATTCGACGCGCATGAAGGTGCGTACCCAAGAGGCCAAAGTGCGCCGCCGGCTCATCGCCTTCTTGCGCCACTCGGGTTATTTGGACATGTACATGAAGTCGATCGTCAGCGACGAAGCGGCGACTGAAACCCTCATGCGTGCGCCAGAAAACGACCTGGACGACGTTTGAGCAGCTGTTAAACTGATCGCGGAGCCCAGAGATGCAACGCCAAGAAATCGAAGAAACATCCGGTAAATATCTCGAGTTCATGGTGCACGGCTTCATGAACGGCCTCATCACCTTACAGGAGC
>JBIKMD010000450.1:0-4859 GCA_044359465.1 Myxococcota bacterium | reverse complement strand
CGCCTCACAAACGTTCTCTGTGACACAACCCACCCCGATCGTTGTCACTCCCGCGGCGCAGACGAACGTGAGCTGCAACGCCGGAAGCAACGGCGCGGCGAGTATCAACACACCAACGGGCGGCGTGGGCGGCTTCACCTACAACTGGACGCCCGGCAATCCGACCGGTGATGGGACCGTGTCTGTTTCCGGTCTCTCTTCAGGTGTGTTTACTGCCACTGTGACCGACGCCAATAGCTGCACCGCCACACAAACGTTCTCGGTGACGCAGCCAACGGCGCTCACTGTTGCGCCTGCCGCGCAGCTAGATGTGAGCTGCAACGGCGGCAGCAATGGCGCGGCGAGTGTGCTCGCCAGCGGCGGCGCCGGTGGGTACACCTATGATTGGGCGCCAGGCACGCCCAGCGGCGACGGCAGCGAGTCAGTGAGCAACCTTGCTGCGAACACGTGGACCGCGACCGTGACGGACGCGAATAGCTGCACTACTACCCAGACCTTCGCCATCACTCAGCCGGCGGCGATCGATCTGTCGCTCTCCGCATCGACCGATGCGATGTGCGCAGGACAAGACAACGGAACTGCGCAAATCAATCCTGCAACCGGTGGAGCAGGGGGCTTCAATTACGATTGGGCACCCGGCGCGCCGTCTGGCGACGGGACCCTGACGGTGAGCGCGCTCGCTCCTGGTACTTACACCGTTACCGCGACTGATGCCGCGTCGTGCAGTCAAAGCCTCACTGTTGCGATTGGTACGCAGTACACCCTGGTGGCTACACCGACGCAAAGCGACGTCCTGTGCGCGGGACAAACTAACGGCACGGCGGGCGTGGCAGTCAGCGGAGGTGTCGAGCCGTACGCGTATGATTGGGGCCCAGGCGCGCCAAGTGGCGACGGAAACGCCGACATCACCGGACTTGGTGCGGGGTCGTTCACTGTGACGGTGACGGACGCCAATAGTTGTCTCACCACCGCTACCGTTAGCATCTCTGAGCCAGCGCCGCTGGTGGCCAATGGAAGCTCGCAAGGCGTTTCGAGCAAAGACATCTGCGACGGTTCCGCAGCGGTTGCGCCGAGCGGCGGCGTGGGTCCTTACTCGATTGCGTGGGCGCCACAAATGCTCACGACGAGCAGCATCGCGCAGCAGTGTGAGGGCGCAACGACCGCGACGATCTCCGACGCGAACGGCTGCGTTGCTAGCTTCACGGCCGATTTTGCCGCAGCGAGTGCGGATCTCAGTGTGGTGCTCAGCGGCCCCACCACTGCAGTGATCGCGGGGCAAACCGCGGATCTGACGGTGCGTCTAGCCAGCGCGTCAGACGTAAATGGGGCGACGGTTTCCGTGCCCATCCCGGCACAACTCGAGGTGCTCTCTGTGACCGCTCCTGCGGGATGGGTGTGCTCTGCGCTTCCGCTCACGTCCGCCATGCTGAGTTGTTCGACCACATCCACCGTCACTGCTGCAGGGATTGATCTAGTGATCTCCGTGCGCGTGGCCGAGCTCATGGGCCATGGAACGGTGACTATCGCCGCCAGCGGAAGTGCGCCCTATAACGACCCTGTTGCAACGAACAACACCGCGTCGTTCAGCCTCGATGTCATCAGCCCCGCGAAGTTGGTGGCGCTCAAGACCGTCGAACAAAAGTCGCCCGATGTGCTTCGTTATACGATTACCGTGCGCAACGATGGCCCCGCCGCGGCGCTCGATATTGTTGACAGCGACGAGCTCGACGACGTGCTCCCGGCCGGGCTGACGCTCGTGTCGGCGACCGCTGCCACGGGAACGATTGTTACCACGCCTACTGGGTTCAAGTGGAACGGCGTGCTGCGCGCGAATGAGTCGGTCGTCGTGACCCTGGACGCCACGCTTGATGCCATGGTGGCGAAGGGGACCAGCATCGAGAACCAAGCCTCTGTCCGCTACGACCGCAATGGCGACGGTATGCCTGACTCGGTGGATGGTTCGTCGCCAAACGTTAGTGCGAGCGGTGCTACCACGATCATCATTGAGAGAGAGACACCAGCCGGGACAGACGAAACGCCCTCGCCCCAAGGGCCAAAACGCGGTTGCGGCAGCTGCAATAGTGCTGCCGACCCCAGCCTCCTCGTTGGGGTCTTGTTCATGGTGCTAGTGCTTAGGCGCAAGCCGCGTCGCGCGGCATAACGCTCGCGTTTGAGACGCTGCGTATTGCGAGCGTCTCACGCGAATGCGCGCATTTTCGCATCGTGGGACATCTGTCCTAGCGAGTTCGACTGCCTTTCGTTACCCCGCGCGGCATCTCCGGGAGTAACGCTCATGTCGAAGGTTCTCAGCTCGCTTTCTCTTGCCGTCTGCCTAGTCGG
This sequence comes from Myxococcota bacterium, assembly GCA_044359465.1. Classification (GTDB taxonomy): domain Bacteria; phylum Myxococcota; class JADLHZ01; order JADLHZ01; family JADLHZ01; genus JADLHZ01. The sequence goes on along the minus strand of JBIKMD010000450.1, from coordinate 2,519 downwards.
TGTTGTTACGCCGGCGCCCTTGGCCGCCGCGCCGTCACTGCTCACAGCGGAACCATTCTCCATTCCGCCCAATGAGCTGTTAGAGCTGAGCGAAACTTTGGTTGGCCCTACGGAAGACCCGGCTCCGGTCGAGATCATCCTCGCGCATACAACACGAACCCTGAACAAAGACGGCACGACGCGCTTGCGGCTCCATTCCTACTACCGCGTTCGTACGAGCGGTGATGCGGGTGTGTGGCAAAGCCTGCGTTACGGCTACTCGGCTTCTTACCAAGCGACACCAACACTCTCTGCTCGGGTCATCACGCCAAACGGGCGAGCGTTCACCATGAATGAGAAGGCTATCGTCGAGAGCGCCGGACAAAACATGAACGGCGAGGTCTACGGCGACAATCGCGTGATCGGCGGGCCGCTTCCTGCGATTCGTCAGGGCGCCATTGTCGAAACGCTCATTGAGGTCAAAGAAACGCGCCCGTTCTTTGCGGCGGGCACGCTCTACCGCGACTGGGAGCTCTTCGATGCTCCGGTGCTCGAGCAACAGCTCGATGTCGAGGTGGCGGACGGCGTCGTGCTCACGCAAAAGATCGCGAACTTGCCGGCGCTCAAGACGTCCAAGCGCAGCGAGACTGGCCGCACGGTCTACACCTACCGCGTTGCACCCGCCCCGAGACTCGATGTTTCTGCGCTTGAAAATGGTGCGCCGGCTGAGGTGAACCAGATAAGCCAAGTGACGTATTCAACAGGAGCTTCGTGGAACGCGATCGCAAACACCTATGCCAAACGCGTAGATGCTGCCATCGCTGCTAGTGATCGCAACAAGCTCAAGCCAATCCTCGCGAGCGTGCAAACCTCTCGCGACCAACGTGCCACGGTGAGAGCGCTCGCAGCCGCGCTGCAAAAACACGTGCGCTACACGGGCGTCGAGCTTGGCGCAGCCGCGATCGATCCCGCGCGGCCAGATGAGACCATTGCGCGTCAATATGGCGACTGCAAAGATCAGGCAACGCTACTCGTCGCCTTGCTGCGTGAAGTGGGCATCACGGCAAACGTCGCCTTGCTGAACGCAAGCAAAGCGCGAGACATCCCGGCCGAGCTGCCCGGGATGGGCGGATTCAACCATGCCATCACGTATGTGCCCACCCTCGACATGTGGATCGATACGACGATCGACACAGTGCAGGCTGGCGATCTTCCCTATCTCGACCGCGGCCGCCTGTCGTTGATCGCATCTGCGTCGAGCAAGACGCTGGTGAAAACACCGATGCGCGGCGCTGCACAGAACCAAGACATTGCATCGATCGAGCTGCGGCTGCCGGAGACTGGCAAAGCCGACATGACGCTGACCTTTCAAGGTACGGGCGTGCACGCAGAGCTCGGCCGCAGCGGGATTGCCGATCGCACCAAAGCGCAATGGACTGAAGTGTTGAAAAACGTGTGCTCGGGCTGGAACGCTGAGCCCATTGGCCATACGGCGGCGGCGGCGACAGACTTTTCTCAGCCTTATGAAGTCGAATACCGTTGTAGGGGCACGGATTTCGCCAGGTCCTACGACATCGACGCTAGCGTCGTCGTCACTCCGATCTTTGCGTTCGATGCGCTTGGAGAAAAATGGTCCAAGCCAACGCCCAAAGACAAACGCAAAGCGCGTCGCAACGACTATGTCTTGGTCGAGCCAACCCGCGGCGAAGCGCGCTTTCGCATTGTTGCGGCGCCTGGTTACGAGGCGGTGAAGCTACCGCCCTCAATCAAACAAGCGTTAGGTGCGTTCACGTTTCGTCGAGAGGTCTCGGCATCCGACAACATCGTTCATGTCACCTACATCGTCGAGCAACCCAAAGCGCGACTCACGCCTGCGGAGCACGATGCCACGCTCGACGCGATTGCGGCTTTTCTCGCCAAAGAGTCGCGTTTGGTGATCACGTTCGACAACGTGGGTGAGCGGCTCATCAAAGAAGGCAAGCTCAAAGAAGCGATCGCCGAGTTCCGTAGAGTAGGTCGTTTGCATCCCACCGAGGGGCGCCACCTCGCTCAAGAGGCGATCGTGCTCGCAGAGGCAGGTCTAGGGAATGACGCGCGTGAGCGCATCGATGCGGCGCTCTTGCGCGAACCAAGCTCGGCCTTCGTACAACGCACGGCGGGCTGGATGTATCTGCGTGACAGCTATGGACGCTACCTGTCTGGTAATTGGGATCGCGAACGCGCGCTCAAACACCTGCGTCGCGCCAAAGCGTTGGACTATACGGATGAGCATTCACGCGCGTTACTCATTGACGCGCTCGAGCGAAACAGCGGCGGCGACCTGCTTGGTGAAGGTGCCAACGTCGACGAGGTGCTGGCGGAATATCGAGAGTTGCATACAGACTTTGCTGAGCGCTGGAACGAGGACAATCAGGTTGGACTCTTGCGCACGCTCTTCGCACTGAAGCGTTACAATGAGTTGGTCAAAGAGCTTGGCACTGGGGAGATCACTGGCGACGCAGTGAGCTTCGCGCTCGCGGCCGAGCTCCTGACCAAAGGCA
>JBIKMD010000592.1:0-4179 GCA_044359465.1 Myxococcota bacterium | reverse complement strand
AGCCTAGGCGAAAGGTGATTGGCGTTTGGCCCGGTTTGGAGATCGATCCAACCACGTAGAGCGTGTGCTCACGCATCAGCGCCAAGTCCGCGTCGCTGATGGAACCAACCGGTTTGCTCGTTGGGCTCGTCAAAAAGCTATATGAAAAATAGCCATAACGTTTGGCCTCGATGTTCTCGAAGGTGACGAAGACCTCGCCCGCGGAGTCGATCTGTTTGAGGTCGGCGACGTACACTTCGTCGTCATTCACCTCTACCTTGGTGGCATCGGCGCCGGAGCGGAAGTCGCCAATCGAGACCAGGAACTTGTCATAGCGGACGGTCCAGCCATCTTGAATCGTGTCTTCTTCCGTGCCGGCCTCGATACCTTCGCTGATTGTCGATTCCGGTGTGACGAAGATTTGCACGGTGCCTTTGGGGCTGGAGCAAGCAAGGAAGAACAGGGGCAAGAGAAAAGAGATGATCTTCATGAGCGCGTAACCTCGAACGGCACGCACGCGTAGCCGTTCACGATAAATGAAATCCGTAAAATAGAAAAAATTGAGAAACGGGGCGCGCCAAAGACGCCCAAGTGAGGTGTCAGACCTTAGGAGGTGAGGTCTTCGGCGCGAGCGCGTAGATAGGCTCGTTTTGGATGGGCTTGGCTTTGAGCTCTAGTGGCTTCTTGGGTGTTTGCCGCTCGAAGGGGTGCGGCGTGCAGGCTTTGACTGGTTTGAGCAGCGGACGGAGCCCGGTGCCAAGCGCGTCGCAGTGATCATGGCTATCAACGGTGGATTTCTTGGGCTGCGGTGCGTTGAGCGCCACAACCGAGGGGTCATACTGCTCAGCCGCGCTGTCTGAGCGAGCATCCAAGTGATGGACGGCACCTTTGTGCTCGGAGCAGAACCCGTGCTCACGACCGCCGACTTCTACGAACAACGCGACTTGCGTGACGGCGAGCACAAATAAGCTCGCCCAGGCAACGCCGCCGGATCGCTCGAGATGTGTTCGCAAAGATCGCATGGACGGGCGTGGGGCTATCTGCGCCGAGCATTCGTTGTCAAGCAGAAAGACTTGTGCGAGGGGCTGTGCGCCATGGCGAAACATCGATTACCTGCGTTTTTGGTAGCCCTTCTCTGTTTGTCGGGTTGCGCCATCGAGCGTCCGGGCTTCGAAGTGCCGAACGACGACACTTACGCACCAACAGGCGTCGCGGTGCATCCGAACCAGCGCTACGCGTATATCGTCAACTCGAACACTGACCAACGCTACAACTCGGGCTCGGTCATCACTGTCGATCTGTCGCTGGTGAGCCGCGGCAATCTTAGCGACTACAATCGGGCTGCGATCCTCAAAGATCACACCATGAAGATCGACAACTACGGCTCGTCGCCAACCGTCAACGGCGCGGGTGACCGCATGTTCGTCACCACACGTGGGCAGAATCTGTTGTTTGCTCTCGACATCGCTGATGACGGGGCCACTGTGTCTTGCGGCGACAAAGCGCGCGACCGTTACACCACTTGCGATGACGCCCACATTGTACAGATCACGGGTGAGATTTTTTCTAAGGACCTGACGATTGATGACACCTCGCAGCCGTTCGTCAGCGCTATTGCGCCGCCGCTCACGGGTCTGCCTGGCGAATATCTGTATCTCACGCATTTGAACGCGGGGGTGATCACCGTCTACGACATCACCCGCAACTCAAAGACGAATCCCAATGGATTTGCTGGTGTGTCTTTGCTTGGCAAGAACACGCTTGGTCTTGCTGTCAACGGTACTGGCGCTATCGCAGTCATCAATACCGCCGGCCGCCGCCCACTCATCTACGCTGGCTCGAACCGTTCACTCAGCGTGCGTCCACCGGGCTCATCCTCTACGCTTTTCTACTTCGAGCCTCAGTACATCGTAGATACAATGGCCCAGGCAGGTGTCATCCCGCTCTATCCCTACCTTGGCGGCAACACGGCTTCGATCGACGTCAAATACATCACGCCTAGTCCAGATGGGTCGCGTCTGTTTTTCCTCACGCGTGAGCCGAATGCGCTCGTGGTGCTCGATACATCGCTCGACACGAGTGGCACAGTACGCAACCGGTTCGTCGACGTCGTGCCACTCGAACGCAGTCCTGCGACTATGGTCTACGTGAGCGCTAAAACGCCCGGGGCGCGTGACTTGCTCTTCGTCAGTTGTTTCGGTGACGGGTCGATCTTGGTGTTCGATGCCAAGACCCTGGTGCAGCTCAACCGTATCAAACCCTTTGAACGTGGGCCCTATGCGCTCGCCGTCGCTTATCTTCCAGACCAGCCGGTCGTCCTTGCGACGTTCTTCAATGACGACGCTGTGTGGATGATCGATGCGTCTACTCCCACGCCGTCCGAACCGTTGCTCGCACGCATCGGCTCGCCGCGCGAAGAGAAGAGTCCAAAATGAAAATCTCACGCTTGGCGCTTTGTGCGCTGTTTTTTGCCGCTGCTTGCCAGGACCAACAAGTGCCGCAGTCCGCTCGCTTTCGCGGTCCTACGGACGCGGTTCTTGCCGGTGTCGCGCATCGCAACATCTTTCTGAGCGGCGGGGTCCGTAATGCTCTGTATGTGATGGATGCCGGCGATAGCTTGTCGTCGACGAACTTTGGTGTGTTCGTTCGCGCGCCGAACAAGTTTTTCCCGCTGGAAATTCCTGTGGGCCATTTGCCGTCTGCGCTCGTCGCTTCGGCGTCCAAAGCTCACGTGCTCATTACCTACGCGGGTGAAGGCCACGTCGGTCTGCTCTCAGCGGATGAGCAGCAGCTCGTCCGCAACGCCGATGGCACCGTTCACAAGATCAAAGTGGGCGCTGGCCCATCTGCCATTTTGCGCGCACCTGATCGCGACCGATTCTACGTTGCGAATGCGATTGATGGCTCGGTTTCGGTGATCGATCTCGTCGAGGATGAGGTGCCCACGCTCACTTTGGTGCGTACCATCGAGAATGTTGGCAGCATTACGCACGCGGCGTTGTCTGAGGATGGCACGGTGCTCTTTGGCGCGGATCCTGGCTCTCAGTTTGTGCACCGCGTTGATCTCGTTGCGGGAACCTCCATTGATTTCGACGTGGGTGGCCCGAGCCTCGATGTAGCGGTGGCTGCAAACGGACCCAGTACGCGCATCTACGTGGCGCGCGCCGATTTGCTTTCGGTCGCGGTCTACGACGCGTTCAGCGGCGCACCCATTGATACCAATCCTGCGTTTGCCCCGCTTGGACCAGAGCCGTTTCGCGACATCTACATTGGGGACGTGCCCGGGCGTTTGGCATTTACGAAGCAGTTTCCAACTGATGTGTATTGCACCGACGATTCAGACCCGCTGTCGATCAGCGCCTACATCACGGTGGCGACCGATTCGGGCAAGGTGTACTTCATCAACACAGAAGACAACTCGCTGGTGTCGCGAAGCTTTTGCCAGAGCGTAGCGCTGTCTGCGAGCCCGGCGAACTTGCTCGCGCGTACTGAAGGCACACCTGCTATCAGCCCATTCGAGCCATGCGCGAGCAATCGCCGGCGCGACGAGTGCTTGAAGCTTGGCGACGACAACACCGGTATTTTGGCTTCCCCAGGTAACACGGTCGAGACGCGTATTCGTTTAACCTATGAGGGCGTCGTTCCTTTCGCGCTGCGTGACAATGGCGGCGGCACCTTGAGTGCGGATGGCGTGTCGCTTCGAGACAATAGCTCTAAGCTCGACGAAGCGCCGATCTCCGTGGATTTGCAGGATCGGCTCGTGATCCTGACGGCTCCTGTGGCCTCGGTGGAAGGGTGTACGGCGCGCTACGGCGAGCTTAGCTCGCTCGACCTGCGTGAGTTCACAGTGACGGGCGTGATCAATGACGGCGCCGGAAATAAGGGACTTACGTTTACACCGGCCATTCGACCTGAGTGTTTCCCAACAGAGGAAGGCTCCCTCAGTTATCTGGTGCGCGCTGCCAAGAGCTTTCTCGTGACCTCTCAAGTGACAGGACAGTCAGTGATCTTCCAAGGTCGTCTCGTCGACGGTCAGACCTTTGGCGGACCTTTCGATTCCATCCGTTTCAAGCTGAAGGACAACATCTCGTCACAGGGTGTCAGAGATCAGGCTTGGGAGTTTTTGTTGTCGTCGCCATTCACGCCGCTCGTGCGCGGGCGAGTGGCCTCGCAGGACGCCTCAGGCGCCACCGTGCTGGC
>JBIKMD010000449.1:0-4872 GCA_044359465.1 Myxococcota bacterium | reverse complement strand
GATAGCGCGCATCAAGCTGACCTCGGGTGCGACGATCAGATCGGTCCCTAGGATGGGCACGGAGACGCCGGCGAAATAGAGGTAGAGCTGGATTCCGCCGCTGACAAAGAAGGCGCCCGAGAGGAATTTACGAAACTCCCTGCTGCGCCACACGAAATAGATCGTAGCAACGACTGCAAGAATGCCTACGGCTGCAAACACGAAGACCATGGCAAGGCCATACGCTGCTCGCTCGTCGTGCGCGATTTTTGCACACTGGCGCTTTTCACTTGCTCGAGATGCTGGCAGAGGGCGGCGTAGTCATAGTTGTCATGCGCGCGTTTTCGCCCGCGAAACTTCTGCGCGATGGAGTCTTTGAGTGAGCCAAGTGACCAAGGTCCCGCTTCTTGATTTGCGCCGGCAGACAAAAGAAATCGATGATGAAATGCGCCGCGCGTTCGACCGCGTGCTCACCAGTGGTCACTACATTCTGGGACCAGAGGTCGAAGCACTAGAGAAGGCATGCGCTGCGTACGTGGGCACCAAGTATGCGCTCGGCGTCTCGTCCGGCAGCGATGCTTTGATTATGGCGCTCATGGCCATGTGCATTGGGCCAGGTGACGAAGTCATTTGTCCGACCTACTCTTTCTTTGCGACCGCCGGCGCGATCTGGCGCGTCGGCGCAAAGCCCGTTTTCGTGGATGTCGATCCGCACACCTTCAATATTGATCCGAACGCCATCGCAAAAGCGATCACCAAAAAGACGCGCGCGGTGATGCCGGTGCACCTGTTCGGCCAGTGCGCAGACATGGACGCAGTCAAACAAGCGGCTGGCTCGCTGCCGATCATTGAAGATGCCGCGCAAGCGATTGGCGCTACTTACAAGGGCAAAGGCGCGGGCGCGATGAGCCAGATCGGCAGCTTCTCGTTCTTCCCTTCGAAGAACCTGGGCGCGCTCGGTGATGCCGGCTTTGTGACCACCGACGATCCAGAGCTCTACGAGCAGCTCCGCATCATTCGCGTGCATGGTGGCAAGAGCGAATACCACCACGCCATGGTGGGTGGAAATTTCCGCATCGACGCGCTGCAAGCTGCGTTGATCAGCGTGAAGCTTCCTCACCTCGACGCTGCGACTGCGCAGCGCCAGAAGAACGCAGCGCTTTACACCAAGTTACTTTTGCCCTTGAGCGACAAGCTCGAGCTGCCCTGTGCAGGAACAGATCGGCACATCTTCAATCAGTTCTGTCCGCTCGTGCGTGATGGTTCTCGTGACGCGCTGCAGGCCTTCCTCAAAGAGCGTAACATCGCAACCAAGGTCTACTACCCTGTGCCGCTGCACCTGCAGGCGTGTTTTGCATCACTCGGCGGCAAAGCGGGCGATATGCCAGTCGCTGAATCGCTCGCGAAGAACTCGATCGCGCTGCCGATCTTTCCGGAGCTCACCGAAGCCGAGATCACGTACGTGGCTGACGCGATTAGCGCGTTCTTCAAGAAGTAGCCCGCTCGGCTCACTCGCTGGGCGGCGCGGAGACGAAGTAAGCGTAGGGGGCGTAGGCGCGTGGCTCCCAGGCCCCACGAGCGAGATTCATATGCATGGCTCGCGCGAAGTCTGGTGCGGGGATGAACATTAGCATCAGATGCATGGCAACTGAGTACGTCGCAGTCAAACGAAACACCGTCGTGTGACAGTAGGCGCGCCAGGCCATGGCCAAACCCAACCCAACAAAAGGCGCCATGTCGGTCCACAACCTAGGACCTGACGAATAACCGCCATCCCAATACACCCACGCGCCAAGCACGAGAATATGCGTAAGGACCGCGCCGAGCAGTGGCCACGCACGTTTGGCAAGCCCAACCGCCGCAACAACCACGATGGGGCAATAGACCAACAAGCCTCGGGCTGGGCTGATCAAATAGCCAAAGAAGCGTTCTGCCGAGGGCTCGAAGAGGCCCTCTACTGCGCCGTAACCGGTAGCGAGTGGTGCGCCAAAGTAGGTCGTGTTGTAGGCAAACAACATCAGCGCCAAGGGGCTCGCAGCAATGCATGCGATCGCAACCGGTGCAAATGCACGTCGCGAGCGACATAGCTCGACGAGCACCCATAGCACCAAGATGAGGCTCAGCTGGCGAGACACTACGGCGATGCCGCAACCCACACCCACAAGGGCCGCAGCTTTCGTTGTGTGCCTCATTGCAAACAACGCATAAAGCGCGAGTGAAAATCCGAACACCACGCCAGTGAATTGCCACATCGTTTGTGATGCGATGGTGAGCAGCGACGTTCCAGTGGCGTACACAGCGAGCACGGAGAGCGCTTTGCGATCATCTTCGAGCAAGACGGAAAATACGCGCCACATCCACCACGCAGACAGGGCGGTCAGCAAAGTGGCGGCGAGCTTGTCGAGGAGGATGCGATGCGCGTCAGTTGGATCGGCAGTGAACAAAGCAGGAAGCACAAAGACGGGAAGCGCTACAAGCGAAACCCCAATCCCCGCGCAGGCGAGACGATGCGCGCCAAACATGCGCACGCATGGTTGCTCGCGCCCCTCCGCGAACGCTGCCGAAGGAAATGCATCGAGCGTAAGCGATCCGTGACGCAGCACTGCGAAAGGTAGAAAAGAATTGGGCACGCTGTCTGTGGATCCCATGCGGCGATTGTTCGCGAGGAACAGAAGCACCAAAGCGAGAAAGACGAAGAGACCGTGCTTCCAAACAGCAGGTCGCAAACCGGCAGCGCCAAAAAGGCCGCAAGCAAGTGAGACGATCCAAAGCCCGCCGCGTCGGTTGTTGGTGATTGGCAAAGCGCTCAAAGCATCCGCGCCTGGCCCAATCAGTGTTTGACGAAAGGCTTCAAGGCCTGCCACGACCGCCACGCCTAGCAAAAGCCAGCAGATCCCACGCTGCAGCGACGTCGTCATGCCGGGCGTCTATGGCAAGCCGGTCCCTTGGACAAGTTCGCCTCGCGGTTTTGGTCTGGGGGCGGCAGCCGAAGCCGACAGACCGTTGCGTTGCGCACCCAACGCCGCACCGGGGTCGATGCTGTTCTCGAAGCCTATCAAGGAGAACCTATGCCGCGTCTCGACAGGTCCATGCCAAGTGTCAATCAACCCCTGGTGAGTGCGAAGCCCGCGGAGGCGCAGCCCGTCAAAGCGCCAAGGGCTGCGGTGAAAGACGCGTTCGAGATCAAGACACGAGCCAAAACACCTGACGGAGCTCCGAAAGCAGAGGCCGTGCAAACGATGAAACTTGAAGACGGACGTACGCTCGCGTGGAGTGAGTTCGGCGCCGCAAATGGAAAACCTGTGCTCTTTTTTCATGGCATGGCCGGCAGCCTCCTCGATGCCAAATTCTACGCGGCTGCCGCTAAAAAACAGGGGATTCGGCTAATTGCCCTCGATAGGCCGGGTTACGGCTCGAGCACGGCCTCGAGGCCTGGCATGCAGGCGTATCTCGCAGACGTGGTTGCGTTTATGAAAGCGCAGAAGCTGAGCAGTGTGCCGGTGATGGGCTGGTCAGGTGGTGCTGCATTCGCGGCTGCGTTGGCGCACGATCATCCAAAGCTGGTGTCAAAGCTCACCCTCGTAAGCCCATTCTCGTTCTCTTCTAACAGCGCGAGTCTGCTACGACTCCGAGGTTTGCGTGCGTCGCTACCGCAACTTAGCCAGATGAGCTTCGATGCGATCACCAAGATGTACTCCGACGATGCGGCGATTCTGACGGAACCAAAGCTCCGCGCAGTCGCGAGAAAAACCTTTGCTGCAGGTAAACGGCAAGGTGTGGCTGGTTTGGAGTTTGATATCGAAACGCTTTTCGCGACGGATGATTATTTGTTCAAGAACATCAAAGTGCCGGTAGTGGCGTGGAAAGGCTTCTCGGATGTGGTGATTCCCTCGAGGCTCCCTGGCCGCAACGACTCGAACCCTCGCAACTTCGACCTTCATGTTCTTTATGGTGAAGACGATTCGGGTCACATGGGCGCCGTGTTGCACGCGAATGACGTCATGAAGTCGACAAAAGCGCCGGGCTAATAACCAAGACACGCCCTGACTAGTACTTCGATCCCGTTCTAAAACCTTCGGCCGCGCCTTGCGCTGCGCCAATCGCTCCGGCCGCCGCACCGACAAGCAGCGAGAATGGACCAAGGAACAACACTGTCGCAGCCGCGCTCATGATCGCTGCGGTCCCGCCCTCGATTTTTGCGCGCTTGGTTGCGGCGTCGAAGCGGTCGAGCAAACTCGGATGGGCTTTGGGCTTGTCGTCAAAATCGGCGAGAACTTCTGGGTTTGGTGTGCCACTGGGCCTAGTGCGGTTGATTGTGCTCATGGTGTGCGGAGTATCGGCGTCTGAGGGGCCTCGTTACCTGGGCGTCCGCTCGCTTTCGAAGCAACGTGGTCGTTCTTGGAAATCAGGTTTCTGAGAATCGCGCAGAGAGGCTGCTAACATGAAGAAAGATGTACGATCGTCGTATTGTTGTAGTTGCCTGCGCCGTTCTGTCGGCGTGTCAGGTGGATCTGTCTGTTCCAAGCACCGCCGTCATCACTTGCGCGCAGGATAACGAGTGCCCGAGTGGTTACGTTTGCGCCTCGGCTGCTGCGCGCTGCGTAGACCAATCGTTAAAAACAGACGCGGGACCTCGTTTGCAAAGCGCAACAGCGACGAGCCCCACCGCAGTGACGCTCGTCTTCGACAAGCCCGTCGTGCTCTCTGACACGGCGATGTTGGCAACGGGAATCATGGGCCTCACGGTGACGGGCGTCACTAGCGACGCGGCCGATCCTACCCGCTTGTTCGTCAGTACCAGCAAACAACTCGGACAAGCGGCCTACACTGTAGAGATCGAAACGCCCGCGCTCACCGATTGGTTTGGGAATGCTGTTTCAGAAGAGGCTCGAA
>JBIKMD010000448.1:0-4880 GCA_044359465.1 Myxococcota bacterium | reverse complement strand
ACGCGGCCCGCGTACGGTAACCAAGACAGAGGGCACGCTCGCGCTAGCGGGTTGTGATCTCAGCTACACAGATATGACGCCTGACGGTGCGACTGCGCCAGCGCTCGTCATTCTTGGGCATGGCTTTCAACGGCGAATGCGCCACATGGTTGGGCTCGCCGAGCACCTTGCGAGCTTTGGCCTTCGCGTGGTGGCGGTCGACTATTGCCACTCGACGATTCTCGACACCGACCACGCGCAGAATGGGCTCGATGCGCTCGCACTCGCTGGCGCATTGGCTCCAGCCACAACACCGGTCATCTACGCCGGGCAATCGGCTGGCGGCATTGCAGCGGTGGTGGCGGCGGCGCAAGATCCGCGGGCGATTGGTGTCTTGGGACTGGACCTCACGGACAGTGATGACATTGGGCTGAACGCGGCCGAGACACTGCTCGTTCCGGGCCTCGGTTTGCTTGGCGAGTCTTCGAGCTGCAATGCGAGTGGCAATGGCGCGGCTGTGTTCGGCGCCATGTCTGCTGCGACGAAGTTGAAAATCACGGGCGGCACGCACTGTGATTTCGAGCTTCCGACGACGGTCGTGTGTACGGTGCCATGCGGTGCGCAGGCTGCCGACCGCTCGCTCCTCGTTCGCGGGCTCTCTGCAGCTTTTGTCGCTTGGAAAAGCGGTGTGGACGTGACCGGTGAAGCGTGGGTGACACAGGCAGGTAGCACTTTCACCAGCTTGAGTGCTGCCGGCAAAGTCTCGCTCGTTCCTTAGTTTCCTCTTTTCCCCACTTGAAGAGATCCGCGGCTGCTAGCTTTGCCGCTTTGTTGCCAGCCACGCTTCGATGGTTTCGAAGCTCAAATGGTCACCGGCGTCCGTTCCATAGTGCACAACGTCAATGACTCCTTTCTCGTCGATGAGAAAGTCTGCCGGCATCCGCGTGACGGTTTGTCCCACTTCTACTTGTTTGATGGCGCTCTTGAACTGCCAGGCCTGATCGAGCTTTTTGGCCACAGTCCGAGCGAAGCCAGCCACCGACGATTCCACGGCATAGAGCTGATACATGTCACGCGCTGGATTGCTGAGCATGAGGAACGGCGGGGTCGCACTTCCTGCGCCCTTCACTAAGTTCTCAATCGTCGATTCGAACACCGTGATCACTTCGAGCCCCTTGCTGTGCAGCGAAGCATAACGCGTCTTCATCTGGTGGATTCTGAAGTTGCACCAGGGGCATGAGGCGAACCGGTGAAATGCCAAATAGACCGGCTTGCCTCGAAAGTCGGCGAGCGTCACCGTACGTTGTGTGATGTCCTTGGCGCTGAAGTTGGGTGCTTGCTGGCCTACGGAGAGTCGCATGCTACAGTGTACCGTATGCCAATCTTGCTCGCCGTTTTGTTGTCCGTCCAAGCCGAATGGAAGTCGCGTGGTGAAGTAGATGGCATCACCCTGGAGACCCGCACCGTACCAGAGACTGGCTACGAGTTCGTACGCGTGCGTGCGTCAACCAAGACGCCGCCCGCGAAACAATTTGCCGTGATCTGGGGCGTACCGGGCATCGAGAGCAACGCCAACAAGAAGGCGGTCAAGGTGCATGAAGTGATTCTCGACAAGCCTGACGAGCGCATTGTCTACCAAGTGGTGTCCGGGCCGCTCATCAGCGATCGGGACTTCGTGGTGCGTCGCAACCGGCGCGTGGATGGCGAGGTGTATGAAGTGCGCTGGGTGGCAATTGATCATCCGCGCTATCCGCCCGTCGCCGACAAGGTTCGAGCGCCTCGTGTTGAAGGTTCTACCGTTGTGGAACCGAGTGGTGATGGCGGAAGTATTGTGACCTACGAAATTTACACAGATCTTGGGGGCTCCCTACCGGCATGGGTCGCAAAGGGGCCCATGCGCGACTCGGCGCTAGAGTGGATGAAGGTGATGCTTGCCCGCGGTGCAAAGGAGTGAAGTGTTGCGCCGGCGCTACACCCATCTCTTTCGCACGTGTCATTTATTAGAGGTTCGCTTTTTAAGGGGTATATAGACGTACATGCTTTCGTCGCTTGCGCTTTGCAGCGTGCTTTTTCTCGGTGCGCCACCGGTCAAAGGTGACATCCCCGCCAACAATGACGAGCCTTACAAGCTAGCCGAGGCGTATTTGCAGTCCTTGGTTGGCAAAGGCGACCAAAAGGCCCGCGAGATGCACTTGGGCGGTATGTCTTGGATGGCCCAAACGATCACGCTCGATGAGTTCAAGTTCATCAGCCGCGACCCCACTCGCAAAGAGACCGGCGACTTGGCCGAGGTCGTGAAGATGTTCTCAGAGATCGACAAGGCCGCACGTAAGGCGCTCGACAAGATGTCAGGCGGCTCCATGGAAAAAGGTGACGAGGGCCAGGAGATGGGCGTCATCACCGCGGAACAAGCTGCCAAGCTCATGGCGCCTACCAAGGTGCTCATGGACAAGCTGAAGGCCAAATACCCCGTCTTCGCTTACGTGGGCCGCGTCGAAAAAGACGTCTACCACCATCCGAAGAATCCGATTCGGCCCTTGATCGACAGCACCAAGAAGAAGGGCAAGTTCGACCTAGAGGTGCATCGTTTTTTGGTCGAATCCAAAGACGGTCGCAAAACCCGCCAGTGGGGTTTGAAGATCCTGCGCCTCAAAGTGGACGACGGCTTCGACACCCAATGGAAGATCCTGCCCGCAGCAGATTGGAATCCGGACGAGTGAAGTGGCTCCAGTAGCCGGACCCGACTCAGCGCACAAAATGTCCCGTTCCATGAGCGGGCTGAAGAATCTCACGCATAATGTCCTGAAAGTGCGCCAAGGCGAGTACCGCCGAACCGCTTTCATGTTCCTCGTACTGCTCACGCTCGTGGCTTCGTTCGTCACCGGGCGCATCATTCGCGATACGCTTTTTCTCGATATTCCAGACATCAAAGCGAAGCTGCCGATCATGTACGTGGTCGCGTCGGTGGCTGTGGCCATTGTCGCGACCATTGTCAGTCGTATTGCCGATCGGGTGAGCCGCACGTCGTTCATGATCGCTTCGATTGTGATCATGATCAGCACCTTGATCGCATCACGCTTCGTCATTGAGGCGCGCACGCAATGGTTCCCGTACGTCTTCTACGTTTGGATTGACGTGTTTGGTTCCGTCATGGTCGTGCAGTTTTGGACCTTCGCACAAGAGGTGTTCAACGCGCGTGAAGCCAAACGTTTGTTTGCGCTCATTGGCGGCGGCGGCGTCGTGGCCACGATCCTGGTCGGTGTGGGCGTAGGTCAAAACGCGAAGTGGCTCGGACTTGCCAATCTTCTCTACGTGCTCGTCGGCATTTTGGCGTTGTGCGCGCTGGCGCTCGTGTTCGCCAAACGTGCTGCCGGAAAGCCCGAGCCACGCGCCGCCTTTGGCAAAGGCACAAAAAAGGCCGGAAACGTCTTTTCTTCGCGTTACCTGTTGCTCATCGCCGCGACCACCGTTTCAACGTTCTTGGCGAGCACGCTTGGTGATTACGAGTTCAAGCTCATTGTGAGCGAAGCGATTCAGGATCGCGACGCGCGCGCGGCGTATTTTGGCACCTTCTACGGTGTGACCGGTTTGATCAGCGCATTCGTGCAGTTCTTCCTCACCAGTCGCATTTTGGAGAAAGCCGGCATTCTCCCAGCGCTCGTGTTGCTTCCTGTTTCATTGCTCGGCGGCGCCATCGCCGTCTTTGTCTCTCCTGTGCTCGCTGCCGCAAGCGCATTGAAAGGTGCGGAGAATACGCTGCGTTACACGATCAATGACGCGACCACGCAGCTCCTGTATTTGCCAATAGCCAAAGAGCAGCGCGCGCGTGCGAAGGCCTTCATTGACGGTTTGCTGCGTCCTCTGGCCGTCGGCCTTGCTGGACTCACGCTGTTCTTCTTGTCGAGCTATATGACCCACCGTCGTGTGACCGTTGCGCTCGCCGTGGTGTGCGTCGTGTGGGGCCTGCTGATTGTTGCGCTGCGCAGCGAGTATTTGAAGACGCTGCTGACGACGCTCAAACAACGTCGGCTGGACTTTGAAGGCGTCGCTTACGCCAAGACCGATGAAGGTACGCTGCGTGCGTTCGCCGAAACGCTAAAGACCGGGTCGCCGGAAGAAATGCTCACCGTGCTCGACCTCCTTGGGTCGAGTGAGCTCGAGCCAAATCAAATCGAGTCATTGGTTCTTCCTTTGCTGAAGCATCCCGATGACGACGTGAAAATCGCCACCTTGAACTTCCTTGGGACGCGGGCGCGGCCAGAGCTCGCAAGACGCATGGAGCCGTTGTTCGATGCGCCGAGTGAACCGGTACGCGCAGCGGCGGTGTCGGCGTTCTGCTCGTTAGCGCGTGACGATGCCGCCATCGTGCTCGAGCGTTTCCTCGATGACCAATCGTTGCTCGTGCAAGGCGCGACCGTTGCTGGTTTGATCAAGAATGGCGGCCTCGAGGGCGTGCTGACCGCCGCCGATCAACTCAAGGCCATGATCGAAGATCCGCGACCAGAAGTGCGTGAACGCGCCGCGTGGATTTTGGGCGAAATCTCTGTCTCGGGGTTCTACCGTCCGCTTGTCGCACTACTGAACGATCCTGTGCAGATGGTGCGCCAGTCGGCGATCGCTGCAGCCGGGAAGCTGCGAACGCTCAAGCTGCTCGAGCCGCTGCTCGTGCTCATGGCCGATGAACGTGTGGCCCCTCTGACTGTTGACGCGCTGGCTAGCTATGGTTCGAACATCGAGCCTCAGATTCTCGCGGCGTTTCTCGCGCCTAAACAAAGCTCGCGGGTGCGCGCCCACTTATGCCGCGTGCTTCAGCGAATTGGCGGCAGTGATAGCGCGCGTGTGTTCGTTTCCGACCTGCCGCTTGCCGGTGATCGTTTGCGCACACAAGCGATGCATGCGGC
>JBIKMD010000447.1:0-4881 GCA_044359465.1 Myxococcota bacterium | reverse complement strand
ATTGCTCATGGTCTCTCAGATTCGTCTGCGTAATGACGCCGAGGGGGCGCTTCGCCTCGTCCACCACCACAACGATGCCGTGCGCGCGTTTGCGAATGATGCTCTGCACGTCGCGCAGCGGCGCGTCTGGCGTCACGGTGAGCGCAGTGTCAAAGCGCGTATGCGCTTCATGCAGATGCTTCACGATTCGCTCGACCGTCTCTAGCGTCATGTCTTGCGGTAGCACGCCAAAGCCGCCGTAGCGCGCCATGGTCTCGGCCATGCGTTTGCCGGTGACTGCGTTCATGTTGGCACTCACGACTGGGTGCGAGCCGCCAAGCCCATCATCTGGGCGCAGGTCCACATCGAGCCTGGAGAGTCCGTCGAAGTAGCTCGGGACGATAAAGACGTCTTCGAGCGCGAGCTCGAGCTGTGAGTCACGTTCTGGGTGAAGAAAGCGCATGCCACGCACTTTACGGCGGGATCGCCGCACCGTCCAATCTCGCTTTGTTAGCCCTGCTCGGAGCCGGTAAACTTATAGAGCGCTCCGTCTTTGCCTTTGCCGCGCCAGTCGCAGCTATGGCCGACATGCAGCTCTAGCGCGCGAGAGAGCAGCGCATTCACCATGACGTCATGCTCGAAGAACGCGCGTGCGCCGCTGGCCCGCGCCGCTAGTGTCACGAGGCGTTGCTGCGGCTGCACGAGTCGCTCGAACGCGCTCCACAGACCTGGGTCATCACTCGGTTGGCGCAGCGTGACACACAGCACCGGACGTTCGAACCATAATTGGAAAGGACCATGTATGAAATTCAATACATCGTAGACTGGGGGGTCGCAGGTGCCGAGCGTCTCCATCCACTTCCAACGAAGGCCAAAGTAGCGCTCACCGTCGTCTCCGCAGGAGAAGAACGCGACCGGAAGTTGCAGCGATGCCGCACTCAAGTTGGCAGCAACAGCTGCGCCGCGTTCGTGCGCTTTGACTAGGATCGTAGGTTCTGGGGTGACGCCCGTCGCCAAATACGACGCAATCGTGGGGCCGACGACGCGCGCGAGGAGGCCCTCTTCTCGCTCCGGA
The DNA here is from genome assembly GCA_044359465.1 of Myxococcota bacterium. GTDB lineage: Bacteria > Myxococcota > JADLHZ01 > JADLHZ01 > JADLHZ01 > JADLHZ01. Next base: position 3,827 of record JBIKMD010000447.1, on the reverse strand, counting down.
CCGTGAAACGCACACTTGCCGCCCTGTTCGATGAAGGCGCGAACCATGGGGCAGTCTTGAGACTGCGCCGTGATGAGCAACTTAGACGTGAAGCGAGGCGCTTGTTGCAGCGCCATTTGTGCATTGGGAGACAGCCCTTGCGAGAAGATGCGCAGCTCGTCAGCAAACGCGCGAGACAAACCACTGAGCGGAACGAACGACGCTCGGTACCCCAGGTCTCTTAGCGTTACAGCATGCGTGCGCGCTGGACCTTCCGAGCCGCCAATACCTGTGATGACTACTGAGCCCCGTGGGCGCGGCAAGGGATCTAAGGTTGGAATGGCCGAGACGACGCTCGACGCCCGCTCGCAAAACAACTTGTGGGCAGACAGCTCCGGCACCGGCGCATTCATTTGCTCTCCACGTCGTGCTTGCGTTTGGCCATGGCGCGCAAATACGCCAGCACGTTGTCGAGGTCAGCGTCGCTGAGCTGAGGATTGGGCGGCATATTGCCATAACGGAAGCTCAGCGGATTTTTGATGTACGCTTTGATCTGCGCTTCAGACCAATACTCGGTCACGTTTTTGGGAACGTTCAGCTCGGGTCCCACACGGCCACCTTCTCGGTTGACGGCATGGCAGTGCACACACAAGGTCTTGAAGGTGGCGAACCCTTTGCGCGCCGGCGACCCGTCCGCTTCACCGGTAGGAAGCGTATGCGGAAAACGCGATTCGAAGCTCGCAAGCTCAATGCTGTCCAATTGATACGGACGAGGGAAAGCCGTCAGATCATGCTGATCATCGCGGGCCCAAACCAAATAGAATGGCCCTGGGTTCACCTTTTTGGGCCCCACTGGCTCGAAGCCGGGCACATCCAGATCATCAATAGCGATGTACGCCTTGTCTTGCACGAGCTTCTCGGCACGCATGCTGACAACATAACCATCGCGCGCTTTGAGCAGTGCGTCTTCGTCACCAAAATTCTTACGTTTGAAAACGCGCTCCAGCACTGCTGCTAGCGCGAAGGCTTTGTAGCGCTTCTTGCGTCCGCCATACTCGTCATCACGCGCGCTCACCTCCACGGCCGGACTCGTGGCGAGCAGCTCAGCCATAGTGAGGCGCTGCGACTTACCGGCGCTGTCGATGAAGGCCAGCGAGGCCGTAGCCGAAGGCGCCGCAATCAGCGCGGCGAGAACAATGTGACAAACCAAAGGAAGCCCCCGTAATAGAGTGCGTTCGGTACCAGCCGCAGCAGCAGGGCCCAGTCTTGTCCGTTCAAGATGAGGACGTCAGCGCTTGCCCACAACACGTATTGGATGACCTCGAACGCGGTGAGCCGTTGCAGAAAGATGGCGACGTTTGGCGCTAGCGTGCTGACTTTGGCGGCGTAACGCACATTCCAAATCAGCAAACAGGCCACGACGAACATGGCCTCGTAGGACAGAAAGATGGCGCGTTTGCCTTGAAACGGACCCGGCCACAGCTCCATCATCACGGTTTGCGAAATCGGCACTAGGAAGGCGAGGGCAATCGCGTGGTGCAGCTTGCCGCCCGTGAAGCGCTCAACGAGCGCGAAGTAGCGAAGATCCCCAGCGATGACGAAAAAGATCCCAATCGCCTGACCGTAAGCGGTCCCGGGTCGCAAGGCGCCCGTTAGCCACGCGTCCACGCAAATGCCCACCATCCACACCGCGATGAACGCGCGCATCTGCTGCGGGGCTTTGCGCAGCCCGACGAGCAACAGGAGCCCGTTCGCGATCCAGGCGATGCCAGGGTGACTCCACGCGCTGGCGTAAATCGCTTCCATTAATAAAGCTTATCCAGCGTGGTTTTGTGGCGATCGAGGATGACGCGGCGCTTGAGGCTCATCTTGGGTGTGAGCATGCCGTTTTGTGTCGTGAAATCTTCGTCGATCAAGGCGAAGTTTTTAAGCGATTCGAAGCTCTTCCACTCCTGCGACAGACGCGTCACTTCGGATTTGTACAGATCGCGCACGGCGGGATCGGTCAGCAGATCCGAAGCTAGCGACTTACCGTTGTCGTTCGCCCAGGCCTTAATGGCCTCCGCGTTGACGACAATCAGCGCTACGTTGTGCGGCTTGTTGTCACCAAAGACGAGCGCATTGGCGATGAACGGACTGAGCTTGAGTTGATCCTCGAGCGGCGCAGGCGCCACGTACTTGCCGTTTTCGAGCTTGTACTGCTCTTTGATGCGGCCGGTGATCGACAAGAACCCCGCTTCATCGAGGAAGCCAAGATCGCCTGTGCGAAAACCACCATCAGCGGTGAACACCGCGGCAGTGTCTTCTGGACGATTGTAGTAGCCCTTCATCACGTTCGGTCCATAGACGACGATTTCGCCGTGCACCGGATCTCCGCTCGCCTCTTTGTCGATGGAGACACGCACGCCGCGCAGCGGTTTGCCGACGGTCCCGATCTTGCGCGCTTCGGGTGTGTTGCACGCGACAATCGGTGAGGTCTCGGTGAGGCCATAACCTTCGATCACCATGATGCCCAAACGATCGATGAACTCCGCGACCTCGCGCGAAATCGCTGCGCCGCCGCTGATCGCATAGCGCAAACGGCCGCCAAAACGGTCGCGCACTTTGCTGAACACGAGCTTGTCGAACACCTTGTGTTTGAGCTCGACGACCGTGCTCTTTTGATCGCGTTTGGCAAGCTCCGCACGCTGCGCTTCGTTTTTCATTGCCGCAAAGAACATGCCTCGCTTGAGCGGCGTTTCTTTCTCCATGCGCTGCAAGAGACCGGTGTAGATACGGTTGAAGATGCGCGGCACGCTAATCAGCACCGTTGGCTTCACTTCCGTGAGGTACTGCGTGATCTTGTCGATCTGGTCGACGAGCGCCATGGCGCCCCCGAGCGAGAACATGCAGTGCAGCTCGCACGTCTGACCCATGACGTGGGCCCAAGGCAAAAACGAGAGCGAGCAGTCTGTGCTGTTCATGGGCGCCACTTCGTGCACCGCATTGATGTTGCTGATGATGTTGCCGTGGGTGAGCATGACACCCTTGGGCTGGCCGGTGGTGCCCGAGGTGTAAATGACGTCCGCTAGGTCCTCGAAGGTCAGCGCGACGGGAGCGGGCACGTCTTTGCTCTTTATGAGCAGCTCGCTCCAAGTGATAGTGCCGCCTTGGTCCTGCAAGGAGACCACGTGCTCTAGCGCCGGCAGCTCGGCTCTAAAGGATTGAAGGCGTTCGGCAATGGCGGCGGTGGCGCACACTGCAATTTTGGCACCCGAGTCGGCCAGGATGAACTTCCACTCCTTCTCGTGCTGCTGTTCATACATAGGAACAATGGCACCGCCCCGTGCGTAGGTGGCGTACGCAGCCATGGCCCACTCCGGACGGTTGTTTGTAATCAGCGCCAGCCGATCCCCTTTTTGGAGGCCGAGTGCCGCCAAACCCGCACGCGTCGCGTCACACCCCACGGCAAAATCGGCGTAGCTCTGCCACACCCAGAGGTCGTTCTTTTTGACGCCAAAAAGAGGGCGCGCCGCGTAGGTGGTGACGCTGCGCGTATAAAGGTCGACAAGGCTCGAAAACTTCTGGCCCGGACTGTTCATGGGGGCATAGTCGACCATCTTTGACGCGTGTCTGCAACAGTCGTGACAAATGGCCACGGCTAAATGCAAAAAGTGACAACTCCACCCGGACAATCGCGACAACTCGTATCGGGAGTCACTCACGTCATGGAACAAGACCTGTGCGAGATTGCGCTAATCAAAGAGCTTTCTGAGCTAGACCAAGTTGGGGAAGACGATTGTGAGCTACGCAAGGCGCTGCTGCTGTCAGCCCTTGAAACCGCCACGCAGCTCAAAGCCTTCGGCGGC
>JBIKMD010000446.1:0-4887 GCA_044359465.1 Myxococcota bacterium | reverse complement strand
GTGATCGTTCTCGCCTTCAATGGTGTAATTCGAGTTATAGGTCTTGAGATCAGGGCTGACCCGTAACTGCGTTGGATGCTTCCACGGGTTCCGCGTTTTGAAGTCTTTGTCGTAACCGCCGAGCAGTGCAATGTACGTGGTTCCGATGGTCCAGTGCCCCATCTTGAGCTTACCGTTGTAGTCGCCTTCAGCCACGTGGATGGTGTCACCTGACTCCACCTTCTCGAGCGCTTGCCACGGATCTTTGAACGGCTTCTCTTTGCTGCCGTCGCCGCCACTCGAGCCGGCACGGACGAACCAATCGCGACCTTGTGGACGCTTCTCCGCTTGCGCCGGTGCCTGCGCTTCGCTCTCCTCGACGCTCTCTACGTAGACGCCGCCTTTGACCGAACCACCGAGCGTGTGGGTGATGCCTCGAATGACTAGTGTACGATCCGCTTTGCCGGAGCCACGGTACCATCCAGCGCCCGCCGCCAGTGCACGCTGAGCCGACGAACCTTTCTTGTAGAAACCAATGATGCTCTTGCCGCTGCCGTTTGGATCGTAAAGGCGCATGCCTTCGTGCTCTTTTTGCGCGAACTGGTCTGGAATGCCTTGAATGTTCGTTGGATTGTCAACGGCGACGACGATGCTCACCGCTTGTTCGCTCGTTGGGCCCGCCGCGAGCGCGTCCACCGTCGTGGACTTGTAATCGCGACTCACCGCCGCTGCCACTGTTGTGGAATACTTCACGGGCAACGTGACGATGTGCGCGCCTTGTTTCACCTTCGGCTTCATCAGCTTCATTGCCGCAGCAACACTTGGGTACGCAGGTGCAACACCACTCGGTGACACTCCACCTTTGGCGATGATCGGCATGCCCAACGCTTGGCGTGTCTTGTTCCAATCATCCATGTCGACCTTGCCGTCGCTGCCGGTCGTCCGTCGCGACACACTGTCGAACCATTTGTGATCGAGCTCTACGCCCGGATTCTTCACCTCGTTGCCGTTGTAAGCCTTGAAGCCCATCTCTTCGAGCAGATCCATGCTCTTGTCGTCGGCAACGGACTCTTTGGCGGCTAGTGTCCACTTTACGTTCGACCACTTGTTCATGAAGAACACGTTGTTGGTGATCGACGTACGCTCCGCTTCATACGGCATGTAGACGCCGTTGTTGTCCATGTACGCGATGATGTTCTCAGTCACGTTCGCGTGGGATTTCACTGCAACGCCGCTGCCGTTGTAGCCGCCTTTTGCGGGCGCGCGAAAATCCCAAGAGAACAGAATGGTGTTGTTCTTGATGAGAGAGATTTGTTTTTCGTACGCCTTGTGGAAATTGACGACGATGCCCCACTCCACGGCGTTGACGATCAAGTTGTTTTCGATCGTCGAGCCCTGACATGCAACGATGCCATCTAGGCCGGGATTCAGAATGATGTTGTTCTTGATCGTTGCAGGCAAGCCGAAGCGTAAACCGCTATCACAGGGTTTCTCGCGGCGGCCGGTCTTTTCATCGTCCTGGTAGTAACACTGGTCTTGTTGATCGACGACGAAGCCATCGAACACCGAATTTTTCACATTCGAAATGATGCGGTCTTCGTTCGGCCAATTTTTCGAATCTTTGTCATACAACAGCTCCGTAGGGTGCTCCCACGGATTGCGCTCTTTGAAAGCCTTGTCGTAGCCGCCGAGCATGCTGATGTCATCGAAAGGATACTTCCACTTACCGACGTGGTTCTTGCCGTAGTACTTTCCGCCGGCCACATGGATAACATCACCAGACTCGCACTTTTCGAGCGCCATCCACGGGTCGGCGAAAGGTTTGGCAAGGGTGCCATCACCTCCGTCTGAGTCTGCGCGAACGAACCAATCGCGAGCGTGAGCAGGAACAGCGTACAGGAGAAGGGCAAGGGCGAGCATTCGCATGGCGAGCAGGCTAGCCTAAAGCGGCGGCCGCCCCAACTTCATCTACTGCGGCAACGCGCAAACTACTCCCACGTGCGAAAACGCGCGCGCAGCTTGCCAAGAACCCGCCTGATTTCGCTCTTTTTGATCGTGAACAGCACCATGCCGCCGAGAATCAAAAGCCCGGTTGTACTGAGCACGAAAAAGCCGACGCGTTGCGAGCGCTGCGAAGCACGAACCAGCCCCGCGACGATGTCGGTGAACAGGAACAGGGTGCCGAGCGCGAGGTAGGCGCGAATATGGAGGGCCATACCAATACCAATACCGAGCAGACAAACCCCGGCAAAGAAGTAGGCGTAAGTCGGGTCTGCGGCGTCGCCCACTTGAAGCACGATTTGAATGGCTGCGGGTGCGTAGAGGAAAAAACTTCCAACAAAACGAACGGCATTACGACCACTCTGCGGCAGGTCACGTGCAAAGAGATGCGCGAGTGCGATGATAAAAAGCCCCAAAGGTGCCAAGTACACTTCGATGCCGCGAGCGCCTTGCCACAACGCAGCAATGAACAGTCCAAGATTCACGCACACCGCGCCAAAGGTGCCAAACACGCGGCTGTTCTCCACCCATGCGAGCGTCGAATACATCACACCCGCGCCGGCAGCGAACAGCGCGGTTTCGAAGGACGCCTGCCAAGGCAGCGCAAGAAACATCAGCACAGGCAAGGTCGCCGCAAAACGCCGCGTGGCTTTGGCTACATCGAGTGACCCATGACGGCGCGCCAGCACGGTGACACCAATCAGCAAGAAGCCGAGACCGAGTGCGAACAGCGCGTCGTGCTCTGGGCGCAGCTGCGTGGCGGCGACCGCGCGAACGTAACCGTAGCTCGCGACGATGGTGGTTTGCACGACATACAAGTGCCGCGCGCTGTGTTCTTTCCAGGCAGCATGCACGCTGATCGCTGCAACAAGTGCCAGCGCCGCGAGGCCTACACTTACGGGCGCGAGCGGCGCACCTGCAGTCGCTTGCAGCAGCAAAAAACCAAACGACGCAACCAGCGAGGTATCACGCGCGAAACGACCACCTAGAGCGAGGGGAAGACGCTCCGAGTCGAGCCGCGACACGAGGTGGACAAGCCCGGCTGAGAGCGTGAGCGCAAGCGCAGCATCGGCAAACACCCCACGCTCCCATCCGGTCCATGCACTGGAAATGAAGCCGCGGCCGAGCACCCAAGACTGCAACGCAAAGATCGCAGCAACACTGGCAAGCAGCCCGCTGCCTGCGCTCCAGGACAACGCTGGCGCAGGTTGCTGAACGGCAGCAGCACGGCGCGCAACCGCCTGAGCAACAACGATGCACACAACGAAGACGCAGCAGAGCGTGTACAAATGTTGCACGGATGGAGCCGCAATACCCCTCAGCGCAGCGCCAAGCACAGAAAGACCTTCGAACAAAGGTGAAGCCGTGCCCGCAAACGCGAGCGCATAGGTGACGCCTGACCAGAGTGTTATGGCGACCAGCGTTCTGGTGCTCGCCCAGGACACAGAACGCCGCGCGCGATACCGAAGCTCCGACGCAACGACGATGAGCGCACCCACGAGCGCACACGCCAAGCTGGTCCACCACGGAAAGTTTGGATACGACTGGGCATCTGCGTGCGCGAGCGACAGCAGCGTCAATGGAATAAAAACGGCACTAGGGCTGAACGCGATGGTGCCAACAATGGCTGCAACAGCCGCGATCGCCGATGCCGTACGCCACGACGAGGAGAACGACGTCAACACCGTGAGCGACAACGCAAACGACAGCACCCAAAACAACCAGACCTTTAGGCGTACGCTGCGGCCGAAAACAAACTCGCTAACGCGCATGCCAACGCTTTCGACCTCGCTGGCGACCAGCAAAAACACAGCAGCCAGCAATGCGCTCACAGCGATGCCAAGCTCGGCGGCGCCAAAAAATGCACGGTAGCCTGGGAACCCAGCCAGGTAAGGCGCATCGAGCAACCACGCATCGGGCGCCGTGAGAGGAAGCCAGCTTGGCGGCACCCACGCACCGCTCGGTGGGTTGATCGACTGCAGCACGGGTCCAACGAGGTGTTTTTGTACCGCAACGAGCGCGGCGCCGAGCACAACTAAGGGCACAGATAAAAACGCAATCGGGTGCTTGCCCGTGCTCCGCGCCCACAACACGAAGATCAGCGCGGGTCCAAACAGAAACAACGGCGGTGTCAGCAGGACGGCGCGCACGAGCAAGGGCTTAGCGACGACAAACGCATCGAACACGAGAAGTGATGCGAGCGCAAACGCCCCGACGTGCGGAATCCAGTGATACCCAAACCCGTCGATTTCGTTCTCGAGCAAACGTCCGAGCCCTGCGCCATAGCGTTTGAGCGCAAGCGCTGCGCCCCAGAGCAGCACGCCAATGACACTGAGGTTGAGCGCCACCACGTGCGGCGGCAAAGGGCGCCCAATACGATTGGTCACAGCAACGACCGCGATTACACCCGCGAGCGTCCACAACGCAGCCATGCTGCCGCGCAAATCGAACGCCAAGAATCCACGCGAGAAAAACGCCAGCGCAATGACAGCGAGCACACAAGCACCACCGCCCAGCGCAAAATCGCGGTCTCCTTCCATTTGCGTCGTGAACCACAAGAGGTTTGTGAGCAGCGCCAGAGCGCCCACGCCGAGCGAAACCAAGGCTGCCCCGTCTGCGACGGCCGCACGCGACACGCGGGTGAAGGGAGAACGAAAAACCACAAAATACGCAGTGCCCGTCTGCTCTAGCGGTCTTACCCCGCCGGCGCGAAACAACGAAGCAAGCAAGCCGAGCATGAGCGACGTTGCACCGAGCACGAAAGTCGCTTCGCCAGGGTTTTGGGGCGTGGTGAGCGCAAACAGGTGCGCCGCGAAAAGACCAAGACCCACCACACTCGGAAGCGGGCTGCGGTCCGAAAAAGCACGCCACAACAAAAGCAGGCACCCGCCGCCTGCAACGAGCGCA
>JBIKMD010000444.1:0-4891 GCA_044359465.1 Myxococcota bacterium | reverse complement strand
CCTTGCGTAGGACTACGAAGATTTCGGGACAGGGAAAATCAAAGACTCCTTCTTCATTGATCCTTATTCCTGGTCGACGTGATCTCTGATTTTTTTTGATCCTTATTCTTGGTCGATGTGATCTTTGATCTTTGATCACCTGGTCGATGTGATCACCTGATCCCTATTCCTGGTCGATGTGATCCCCTGATCCCTTCTTTGATCCTTGTTCCTGGTCGATGTGATCCTTGTTCCTGGTCAATGTGATCCTTGATCCTTCGCCTGATCCCTATTCCTGGTCGATGTGATCTTTGATCCCTATTCCTGGTCGATGTGATCTTTTGATCCCAATTCCTGGTCGATGTGATCTCCGTCTGCTGCGCGTATGGCGCCAACTTCATCCGGATGTATACTCACGGCATGCCGTGGTTCTTGAAGAAACTGAAACGGTTCTGGGGTTGGTTCTTCATCGCGTTTGCGATCGTTGGTATTGGGACAGAGATCGACAACGCCAAGCAGGGGAAGTCCGAAAAACAAGGCGTCGGCGTGGCCATGATTCTGATCATGGGGACTGCGGACGCAGCGCTTTTACGCTCGGGGTATCGGCGTGAATTGGGACTTGTCAGTGCGCATCCAGCACAGACCTTAGTTCGCACCAATGCACCGCCGGAGCCCGTGGATTCGGTACGTAATGCTCTGGTGACTTGCGCCGAAACGCACGGCTGGCGTTTGACGATCACAGACGCAGCGTCGGATCTGAATTTGAGCTTTGGTGCAGCCCGTGATGCACTCGAAGCGTTAGTGAAGGCCGGCGAGTGTACGAGCGAGACGGTGGATGGACGTGTTGTCTATCAATTCGATTCGCACAGAAAACGCGTGGCCGCGATCTCTCAGCGTCGTTAGCGCTTCAAACAACGCCGGTGATCGAGCGCTGTAGGCTTGTCACCAGCCACCAACCCAGTGCTTCGATTTCGCGCGCCAGCGGCCGAGCACAAAAGCAGCAATCGCGACGATGGAAGCGCAAGCTGTGCAAACTGAGATCGAGAGCACAGGTTTTTTCTGTGGTGACATCGAATGATTTTGCTGCAAGCACCCATGTCATGTGCTGCGAGAGCGTACGGTTTTTGCGCCCAGCTTTGCTGAGGCCAATGCCACCAACTCTCTAAGGTTCGAACGCGCCAATGGCAAAACAGTCCAACAGCGGTGTCGCACAAACACGAATGACGCCGAGCCGATCGACCCCCGCTGCGCCGCAGCTGTTCGCGCCGGTTGGTCCGCAAAAGAGCTCAGACGTGTCGCGTCCGCCTGTCATGACTCCCGCTGGTTGATTCGCCGTGAGGCGAAAATCATCGATCGCCGGGTTGGCAAATCCAACGGCGGCGAGGTTGGCTGCGCTCAGGTTTTCGCCTGCCGAGGAGATCGCACCTTGGGTGTTTTTCGCAGCGTCGTTTAGATCGAAAACGTTGGTCCAACACTGGCTGCTGGCAGGACAACCACCGCCGCTTGGCACCGCGAGGCTGTCGAAGTCGACGTAGGCGCCATCGGCGCAACCGAAGAGTAGGTTGGCGTGAAGACTCGCCGGGTCTTTGTCGTCGTCTGTCTCGACGATGCAGTGGTGCGTCGCTGACGTGCCGCGCGTGAACATGATGTTGTTGGTGAGCCGAGCACCTTCTTGGGCCAAGCGCAGTGCGACGCTCCCTGACACGCCGGCGGCCCCGGCGACGATGGTGTTGTTCGATACGATGGCGCCACCCATCGCTGTTCCGCTGAGCTGCAGCGCGGTGCTCGGGCCATTGGTGTCGCCCGAGATGATCACGCTGCTCACGAGCTCAGGCGCGCAACTCGCACAGAGTGTACGCAGCGTCAGCGCAGTGCTTGCTCCAAGCGCGCTCGCTGAGGTGGCTATGGTGCTGCGTTCGACGCGGGTTTGAGTGGTCTCCAGCTGTTGCTCCAGGACCATGCCTTGAGACACGCCACTGGCCGCGTTCACCGGGCCGCCCCGTACTGTGCAATTGCGTAGGGTCACCGAGGGCTCTGTGGCGCTAGCCTGACGGATGAAACCTATGCTTTCGCCCCCGGCAGTCGCGGACCCAGCGGTGAACGTCGCGTCCGTCGCGACGAAGCTTCCGGAGGGTGCTGCAGCGACGAGCACGCCAATGGTGCGGCCGCTCGGGGCTGAGTGCGGGCCGCTGGTGTAGCTGCCGCCGGTCACCGTGGCTGACGACACCGCCTCTAGCTGCAGAGCGATGCTTGATGAGACCGCGCCGGGCGCGATGGCGCTGATGGCTGGGCCGGCGTTCGCGGTCACGTCATCAAGTGCCACGCTCGCCATTTGGGTGATCCAGATTGCGGTGGACGTGGCGTTGGCGACGGTACCGCTCGACACCGTCGTGCCATTGATGACGACGCTCGGTGTTTGCCCAAAACCAGACGCGAAGATACCAGCAGCCACCGAGCTAGTCGCGGTGTTACCCGTCGGGCCATTGGCGACGCTGATGCTCCCGCCCGTGATAGTCAACGAAGAGCCGAAGAAGGTGATGCCGCTACCATAAACATTGCCAGGCGTAGCGCGCGCGCTGCCGCCGCTGGTGATGGCGACTCCGGTCAGATCGAGCGTAGAGCTCACCGCTGATTGCGTCACCGTGTAGATGCCACTGCTATTGGCGTTCCCGGAGCGGCCAACGGTGATCGTGCCTCCGTTGACGGTCGCGGCGGCGTCGAGCATTCCTAGCCCAAAGACCGAGCCCCCCGTGGTTCCACCCGTGCCACCGGCGGCGGTGAGTAGACAACCAGCGAGCTCGATCTGGGAGCGATCGGCGTACACACTTCCGGTTTGAATGCCGCCACCCTCACCAATGAATGTGCTGTCCAAAGCGCGAAGTGCGCTGTTCGCCGCGCTCAGGGCAATGGCGTTGGTGGCGGTGCCGCTGCGAATGGTGACCTGATCGAACAACGGGCCGCTTGCTGGAGATGCCCCTGAATTGATGAGCTTCACGCCGACCCCGGTTGTGGCTCCACCGATGACCCCCGTCGGTCCAACGACTTTGACATGACGCAGGGTCAACGCGTTCGAGGTGTTTAGAACGGAGATCGCCACAGCGTTGTCTTCGCGCGGTGCGTGCACGGTGACGTTCGACAGAGTGACGGCGCGTGTGAGGTCATTGAGCCCGAACGCGTTCACTGTGCTCTGGTACTGCGCTTTGATTGCAGTTTCGCGCAAGACAGGATCGGAGCCTGAGAACAGCTCGTCGAAGCCGCCGACGACATCGACACCTGGTGCGAGCGTGACGGACTCCTCATAGGCGGATCCATCGGGGCGGGCTGCGACTTCGACTCGCGTGTGGTCTTGAGAGACCGCCTCGAGCAGTGCGCGGTAAAGCGTGCGGTAGGGTTTGCTGATATTGCCAGCTGCATCGCTCGGGTCAACACAGGGTCCAGCTGGGCAAAACACGCGAATCGCATCGTCCATCGCTTCGAAAAAGCTCTCACCGTAACCCGTCTCCGTTGTGTCGGCGCGAACGCGAAAGCGATACGTTCTTGCCTCCGGCAGGCTCACTTCAAGAGACGTGCTTCCGTCGGCCACGAGAAATGGACTGCCCGGGATCGGGTCGAGGTAGGCGACGTCGCTCGCGAGTGTCACGTCCACGGAGTAGCTCCTCGCTTGCAGCTTGCCTGACCAAACGAGGAGCGCTTTAAGATGATGTGCTTTGCCATACGGCGGCGGCGCGATGATACTCGGTGGTGTTCGATCAATCGTCGCACCAAAGCCAGTGAACTCGGCAGAGAGCGCGGTCGAGTTACCTACCTCGTCAGAGACTTGCAGCGCGAGCGCGTAGCGCTGGGTGGCCAGCTGCGGCGCCGTAATGAAGGAAAGAACCCGGCGGTCAGCGGACAACGAAACGAGCGTAACCGCTAGCGCAGGAGTCGTCTCGTATTGCGCTGCCGTTGGCTCCGCCGCCAGTGCTTCGTCGAAGACGATCTGAACGGTCCGCTCGTCAACTGCGCTTAGCGACTGAATGCGCGGCGGAGTCAGATCGATCGTAAATGTGCCGAGGTTCGCACTTGTCTTGTTGCCGACGCTGTCGACCAGTGTGACCTCAACGGAATGGTCGCCCTCCTGCTCGTCGCCGGTGATGAGATGCTCAAAGGTATAACGCCTTAGTGTAGCGTCGACCAAAGTGGGGTGAAATGCGTCGAGCGCCGGCGGCAATCCGAGTCCTTCGCTCACGACAAACTCGGCCGTGATTCGGGTGTTGCGCCCGCCGCGCGAGGGGCTCAATGTTACTGACGAGAGCGTGGGTGGTTCGACGTCGGTATTCGCGTCGGACACGCAGCGATGCACGAGGGCGACGCAATGGGTCGCTTCAGGGCACAGCGCATCGTCTGCGCAGGTGACGAACGTGCGCTCATCAACGCTCAGGTTTCGCCGGCATGAGGCTACCACCACTAGTCCAGCGATACTTAGCAGGCGATTCACGACGGAAAGGGTAGCGTACCGAGCTGCCTTCGCACCAAACTCGCTCGTTTCGCGACGCGCTTTTGGCGAGCTACGGCGTGTCATACGCTGAAAACCGCAGCGCTTCCGTCTCGACGTGCCACGCGGAGGTTGTCGTGAAGTACGAGTCAAGCGGCGAACCGCACGCGGCTGGGAGGACCACGACACCCTCGAGCCACTCCCCGTCGCGAGAGAAAACGAATACACCGCGGGTCGTCGTTAAAAGGAATCGACTCGAGTCGGGAGCGACACTCATCGTTGTGATCCGGTCAACCACCGGGCTCGCGCCGTCGGCGGATGGAAAGCGGAGCCAGCGCGACGTGCGCGCGACGTTGTCGTACAGCAGCGCAGCGTGCTTTGCGGAGCTCGTACGATAGAGCAGGAGGAGCCTGTCGGCGGCGCTCACATAGTCACCCG
>JBIKMD010000443.1:0-4892 GCA_044359465.1 Myxococcota bacterium | reverse complement strand
GTCGGCGCCAGTGGGTCCCGTCGCTCCTGCCACGGCACTTCCATTGGATGTCGTGAAGTCGATGCTCACGTCATTCAGACCACGAGCGCCAGTGAAGTTGATGGTCACTTGTGCGACGCCGGCACTCTCGAGCACGGTCGCGTCACTGATTGTAAATGTCGGGTCTCCATTCACGTCGAGGATCGTGACCACGCCCGTTGGTGCAGACAATACGCCACCGCTCGGCCCACTCAAGCTCAAGTCGAAGGTTTCCGGTGGTTCAGATGTCGCACTGTAGTAGATCGGAATACCGATGCTTTTCACCGCTTCGAAGGGGTCGAAAACAATTGTGCCCGTTCGGGCTTCGTAGTCTGCTCCACTCGCGCCACTTGGGCCTTGGACTGCGCTCACGTCGAAGGTGTTGTAGCTTGCCGTTGTCGCGGCGGAGTTGACGCCAGCGCGCACGATGGTCACACAAGCCATGCCCCAATTTTCGAGCACCACTGCGTCGCGTGCCTCTAGGGCTGGTGCCGCGGCAGGTTGGTCATTGTCGATAATCGTCGCTGTAGCGCGGGCCCTTGCGATACCTGCGCCTACCGGGCTCGACAACGTTGCAAAGAACGACAACGCGGGGTTGGGAGCTGTATCGTCAGAGATGGCGACAGCAAAAGTTTTGCTGCCTTCGCCAGCCGCAAAATTCAGCGTGGTTGAGGTTTCGGCGTAGTGAATGTTTGCTTTGGCTGACGCTTCGCTCGTCGCGACGCTGACGCTCGCGGAACCCGCGGTGTCGCCCGAGCGAAAGACGGTAAAGCGGGCCAAATTGTTCGATTCGCTCACCGTCACGTCGGTGATGGAAAACTTTGGCGCGCTCGTGCGATCCAAGATCGTGCCAACGAAGCACTGGTCACTTTGCGTTCGCCCTGCACTCGCAGGTGGTGAGGTGAGAGAGAGAAAGAAGAAGGCGTCCCGATCGGCAGTGGGAATCAGCGAAACATCCACTGGCAAAGTGCGGGTGCCTGGTGCGAAGGTGAGGGTCCCAGAGGTCGCCACGTAGTTCGTACCGCTGACGGCGTTACCATCGCGGGTCGCGTAGTTGACCGTGACTGTCTCCTCGCTGACTGTCGACAAAGAGACATTGAAGGTTAGGGCGCCAGTGGCTTGCGCTGCGTACGGGCTGTCCGCGGTGATAAGTGGTTTGGGATCGTCGTCAATGATGGTGCCGACCGCCACAGCATTCAAAACATCAACATTGAGGGGCGAGTTGAGCTCGACGGTGAACGTTTCGATGCCTTCCGGCGTCGTGTTGTTGACGATAGGGATTGAGACTGACGTTGACGACGTAGCCGGCGTCGTCACGGTACACACTCCGCTCACGAGCGTGTGCGTCGCAGGCGAGAAGGTCACGAGAGTGGTGGCTGAGCCAATATAGTCGCCGCCGTTCGAGGCGCTCGTGCTGAACGTCGTGTAAGTGATGCCAACCGGACGACCGCTCGGCGTGTTCAGTGACAAACTGAAATCTGCGCTCGTGGTAATCGCCGGTGGTGGGTTCTGTTCTGTGACTGAGCGGTCTGCGATGCTGATGGTGGGGAGCGCGTCATTGTCTGTGATTGTGCCAATGCCGTATACCGAATTAGGCGTGCGTCCGCCGAACTGCTCGCCACTTCCAATTGCGTGGGTGTCGAGGAGTGTCGCGTTTAGCGCGCTAGACAGCGTGACAAGAGCGACCTCGTCGTCTTCGTCGAGGGCATCATCGACAATCGGCAAAGAGATGGTCTTGCTTGTTTCGCTTGGTTGAAATGTGAGGGTTCCGGTGACGCTACCAACGTCCGCGCAGTCAGCAGAGGCGGCGGTGGTCGCGTAGTTGACCGTCACGACTTGACCGCTCGGTTCGGACAACGTGACCGTGTAGCTCAATGTGGCGGCGCCTTCGTCGGCTGCGACGTCGTTGATGATGAGCACTGGTTGCAGATCGTTGTCTGCGATGGTGATCGTCTGGGTCGCATTCGTGCCTGGTTTGGCGCCGCCGCCCACGGTCAGCGTGATGACGATCGTTTCATCAGCTTCGTTCAGCGCATCGTCGATGATCGTGATCTGCGCGGTGCCCATGGTGGTGCCGGCAGGGATGACGATCTCGGTCGGACCTGTGTAGTCGCCAGCGGCCGCAGTGCCGGAGAATGCCAGCGGAATGCGAATGTCTGCGGGGGCCGGCGCGTCGAGATTTACGTTGAAGAAGACCGTGCCGGAGCTCTCGGAAACACGTTGCTGCATGACGCTGAAGGTCGCCGTAGGTGCGTCACAGATGGGATAGTTGCGCGTCTCCGTGCCCGAGCAGCCGAGCGTATCGGTCACCGTGAGCGCAACGGGAAAATTGCCAACCTGCGGGAAGGCTTGCGCGGGAGGATTGGCTTCCGATGAATCGGCCGTACCGTCGCCATTGAAATCCCACGCGTAGCTCGTGATTGATTGCCCTTTGGCTGCAAAGGATCCCGCGCCAGTAAAGTCTAACGAGCCGCCCGCGCAAACCGTTGGCCTGTCGCTCTCGATAATGGCGGTGGGTGGCGGCACGACTATCGCGCTCACGCCGCTCGTGACGGTGCGGCCTTGTGCGTCAGTGATTGTCAGCGTGTAGACGTAGTTGCCTGGTTGCGTGCTCGTGAAGGTGGGGCGTGCGCTCGCAGGGTCGTCGAGGAAAGCCGTTGGTTCCCAGCTATAAGTGATGTCCGTGAAATCCAGTGAGCCAAGAACCGCAGTTTGCCCAGGGCACACGGTGATCGTGTTACCGGCTGCGCCGCGATAGGCCGTGAAGCGCTCATCGAAATTGTCGAGGCCGCCAATCTCACCGCCACCATTCAGCGTGTTTTTTCCGCATCTACACGACGGCGTTACCAGCACACTCGATAACACCAGACCCAGGATTAAACTCTGCGTCTTGCTCAGCGGTTTCATCATACGCAGCGCCTTCTTTGTCGGTTCAAAGCTCAAGCAAAAGACTCCGTCCGCGGTATGAGGGAACGTCGCGGATGCTGTTTTTAGACGCACGTCCCCGTCTCTCGACGTGCATCGACTTAGAATGACGCAGGTGGCGTGAGTTCACCACTTTGCTTTCTCTGCGGCTAGATCTCTCGGAGAGCCTGGATGTGGGAGCGAAGCTGGAACTGTAGGAGATGGACGACTAGTTGTTTTGGAAACGGTAGACCGACACGGCGTAGTTGCCCCTGCCAGTTGCCATGTACAGATAGTTCACACCCGTTGTGGCGTCGGTGACAGAGATGGCCGAGAAGATCTTCTGCTGGTTCAAGTTGTCACGGTTGCCGAGCGAGTCAGTGAGGCCGCTCTGGTCTAACTGCTCCCATTGCGTTTCCGTGCTTGGGTTAGTCACGTTCGTCCGCCAAATTTGTATGCCTGTCGTTGGGTTGTCGAAACCAACGTACAAGTACGATCCATTCGCAATCACCATGCTCAGCGTGCGGTTGCCCGTGCTAGATCCGCCAAAATCCGTGTAGGTGTCGACGATGCCTGTGGGGCCTCCACCACCATCAACCACAGACCAGTCGGTGGAGTCACAATAGCCATCCGCGCCGGGTGTGCACTTGAGGAGCTGCGCACGTCTACCCGAATCGCCAAGGATACAGTTGTTGAACATGGTTCCGTGGTTCGCGGCGGTTGGCGCCAAGAAGTCCAAGTAGGTGTCGTCGATACCGCCAGAGAAGGTGTTGGTGCCATCGCTCGACACACCGGAGCCGTCGATGGCGGCCGTACGACACACGTTGCGCGCAGTGAAGATATAACCATTGTAGGACGCCCACTGAGGAAACGCCTTATCGCCGGGGATGAAGTCCTGTGTCTTCACGAGCTCTAGCGAGTAATGCGTGCCCGTAGCTCCAGTTGCGCCACCGACGCGCCACCAGGGGCTCGCAGTGGGGGTGATATCGACCCAACGATTCGTGCAGAGGGTCGCAAGTGTTTCCGTGCAGGGGAGGATGTTGTCGCTCGTAGAGCGTGCAATGCCGCCGTCGCGATCGTTGGCCGGGTGACCGCCGTTGGCGATCATCATGCGACTGCCGCTGGGTCCGCTGGCTTCGAACAACGAGTCGATACCGGCAAAGAACGCGCCGTTCGGATTGGCGGGGAAGCGGCCCTTGTTTGGCGCGTCATTTCCATCACCACAATTCGTATCCCAACAGCGACCAATACGCGTCATTGAGCCAATGAAGAGACGTGCATTGGTGGAGCCGTTGTCTGAAGGTACGTCGCAGTTTGCGCCGCCGGTGCACGGATTGGCGTCTGTCGACAGGAAGGTCGTCTTCACGAAGTCTGGACGACGCGACGGTCCGCGCGCGTAGCCCGTATACAAACGATTGCTCATTGACAGCACGGACTCTAGACCTCTCGTGTCTGGGCCGGTGGTGGGGCCAAGATCTACGTACGCGAAGCCGAGCTGTTGGTTGGTCGAATTAGACATGTAGACGTAGTCGAAGTTACGTCGGGAATCATCGCGCGAGCCACCGGCAATGAGATAGCGGTTACCGTTCAAGGTCGTCGCGTTGAAGACGCCGCGGCCCGACTCGTTGTCAGGCCCACAGGTGAGCAAGACGTTGGTGGAGTTTGGCGTGCAGGCATCGTGACCGAACGACTGGTAGGTCGTCGTGAAGCCGGAATTTTCGTGCGAACCGCCCGTGCTGTCGCGGTTGATGCCAAAGGTCAGCACCTCTGGCAACGTGCCGTCGTATTGAATGCGCGCCGCCGAGTTCCCGTTCCTGTTCGGTCCGATGTAGACGCGATTCCCGTAGTCGGCGAGCGAACCAAAGTCTGATTGATCAGTGAAAGGATCGAACCACAGCGGTCCACAGAGCTGCTCGCCAGCACCGGCAAAGAATGCGCGGTCACGGGGTGTGAGCGACAGGTTCTGCACG
>JBIKMD010000442.1:0-4904 GCA_044359465.1 Myxococcota bacterium | reverse complement strand
GCCGTCTGCATGTTCATCGCCTACTCGGGCCTTGGTGTGCTTGCTCGCATCCACCCCATCGTTGGCGCGGCGTTCTTCTTCTCTTTCTTCAACCTGTACTGGGCTGTGTCCGGTTACTTGAAGATCTCGTACTTCACCTGCTTCTACATGTGGGCCAACGAGTGCGCGAAGAACAAGTCCTCCGACGCCAAGCTCGCGCCAGCACCGCTCGCCGCTGCCATGGGTTACGGCAAGTAGTCACCTAGGCAATGACCTCCCCGAAGAAGCTCATCTACATTGTGTCGGATGGTACCGGCGAAACAGCCGAACGTGTGGCACGAGCGACGGTCCTGCAGTTCAACAATGCGCAGATCGATTTCCGCGTCTTCTCGCGGGTGTTGTCCGAGCTCGAGCTACGCGAGATTCTGCTGCAGGCCGAGCGGGATCAACCGTTCATCTTTTACACGATGGTCAATCCCGAGCACCGCGAGCTGCTGCGTGCGCTAGCGGCGGAGCGCAACATCGACTGCGCGGATCTGATTGGCTCCTTGATGATGAAGGTTGCGAACTACCTGGGTCAAAAGCCACTGCTCGAGCCAGGCCTCGGACATCAGCTCGACGAAGATTATTTCCGCCGCGTTGAAGCTGTAGAATTTGCGGTCAAGAACGACGATGGGCAAGAGCCGCGCAGTCTGTTCAAAGCAGACATCGTGCTCGTTGGTCTGTCACGCACGTCAAAAACACCGCTGTCGATCTATCTGGCGCACAAAGGTTGGAAAGTCGCCAACGTGCCTCTCGTGAAGGGCATCGAACCGCCAAGCGAGCTCTACGAAGTCCCCTTCCAAAAGGTGTACGCGTTGCAGATTGGGCTCGATGCGCTGGTCAAAATCCGGCGTGCCCGCTTGCGGCACTTAGGACTATCAGAGGGCTCAGACTACGCCACGCGAGACAGCGTTGCGGACGAGATTCGCTGGGTCCAAGACCTTTATGGGAAACACCCAGAGTGGCCCGTATTCGACGTCACCAACCGTGCCATCGAAGAGACGGCTGCGGAGATCCTCAAGGTGCACGAATCGCGCGGCAATAGCGGCTAAGCATTGCTCCGTGCCTGCCGCACGAGTGGCCGTGGCGGGCGTCGATCTTAGTTCGCGACCGCTTTCGTCGTTGCTGTGCTCTTGAAGCTGAGGCTCGCGCTAACGGCGACGCCGTTCATCGCGGCGCTTCCGGAGATATTACCGCCCTTAGAACGAACTGCAGCGAGCATGACATATTTCAGCTCGGCAGCTTGCGCGGCGGTGATGATTTTCTCTGCGGCCGCAGCGGTGACGATGGTAGACAAGTCCACGTCGTCATCCAGCGCAACCACGCCGCTGGTCACTTCGTCTGTCGTGATCAAGCCATCGGCATTGAAGTCCACAACCAAAAACACCGTTGCGGTCAGCTCGGTTGCGTTAGGCGGCGGCGCAATGTTGATCGTACCAGCGACAGTCGTGCTGGCGAGCGCTGTGATCGTGGTCTTCGCCGGTGGCACCAGCTTGGCGATAGTGCCTTGCGCACCCCAGACGAGCGTGCGCGCAGCGCCTGATGGCGACACGAAGGACGCGCCCATAGAGACAGCGTTGTCCGTGGTCACCTTCACATCGAGCGAAGTTGGCGCAGGGATCAACTTGAGACCTTTGACCAGGTCCTTTCCACACGATGCAGGCGGCTTCGGCGGCGATTGCTCAAGGTCAAAATCACAACCATCGGTTTCGCTCGCGCTGGTGGAGAAAACGACGGTGGTGCTCGCCGCAACGGTTGGGCTCGCGCTAACGGTAAGCGCATCACCAAAGGTGTCTGGCGCTGCTTGAACGAGCGCCATGAGCGGCCACAATTTAGCGAGGTCGGCGCCATCAATGGTGAAGCTCTGACTCGCTTCCGTCACGGAAAAGACAGTCATGTTCGGCATGACTTCCGCGCTAGGTTGCACCGCTTTCCCCGTCGCATTGGCGGCTACCGTCATGGTGACTTCCGTGGTGCTGGTGCCGTCACCGCACGCGGCGATGAACAAACAAACAATCGCAAGCTTCTTCATGGTTCTTCCTTCTTCACGAATCGAGGTCATTTTGGAAATCGGTGGCGGTGAGCCCCGTCTTACATCGGTGGCGGTGAGCCCCGTCTTACATCGGTGGCGGTGAGCCCCGTCTTACATCGGTGGCGGTGAGCCCCGTCTTACATCGGTGGCGGTGAGCCGCCGTTGTTCATCCGCGCCGGATTTCCGCCACCACGTCCGCGGCGACGACGGCGGCGGCGACCTGCGCCATCACCACCAGGACCACCGTTGTTGCTACCAGGGCCGCCATTGCTCGGCCCGCCGTTTGGCCGGCCACCGTTTTGACCATTGTTGATCTGCCGGCCGCCGTTTTGCTGCTGCTGACGACCGTTTTGGCCTTGCATGCCACGCGCTTGCTGCTCGGTCACAATGGCGCCGTGCGTGTGCAAAGTCGCGAGCTGACGCTTCAGCGCGTCGCGCATTTCACGCGGCGCCTTGGCCACAAGCTGCGAGATGGGAAGGAATTGTTCGGTCGCCATCACCAGCAAATCGGCCAGACCGAGCGTGATCTCCGTTGGCACCATGCCCGGGGCCAAAATGTGCGGCGTGCGATGCCCTGCGCGTAGCTTCAGATCTTCACGTTGCGAGTAGCTCCACGTTTTGTCAGCCGAGACATCGCGCGAGCGGCGCACGAGATCGTGATCGCGCAGCTCAATTTCTTCGCGCGCGATCTCATCGAACACACTGAGTTGGTATGGTAGCCAAAGCAACTTGGCCGATTCGCTAATCTTGATGCGATCGCCTTCACTGAGCGGACGCCCGGGACCATTCGATGCAGGACGGCCGGCTTGTGCGAACACGCGGCGACCGTACTTGTCGAAACCAAACATGGTGTGCGCGCTGCCGACGCTGCCTGCGAAAGGCGCGCGCTTCAATTGATACCCTTGCGCCACACGCTCAACTTCACCAACGAGACGCTCACGCACCCCACCCGCTATGGCGCGTTGGTATTCAGGGTACACGGGCAGGTCGACACCGATTTGCGTCAGGGCCTGCATGTTGGCGGGGAGCCCAACGCTTGCGCGCTGAGCGGGCGTGTTGTGCTCTGCCACCGTGAACGCATCAATCTCTTGATGGTGGTTACGTAGCAAGTTGATGATCTCTTTGGCGCCGTCTTCACTCTCGCCTGGCCATCCAAGAACAGCCGCAATCTGAACGGCGATCCCGGCGTGCGCAAGCGCTTCGCCAGAGACGCGCACATCCGCGAGACGCGCGCGTTGTTCGTTCACGCCGAGCACCACACTGACACAACCGGCGGCCTTCCAGCGCGCTGCCATGTCTTCAGTGATGACGTCGTCGAGCAACACTTCCGCGGTCCACCGCAGCTTCACGCCGCGCTCTGCGTAGGCCGAAGCGAACGCATCGACCCACGAGCTTTCGAGCACGTCGCCCACGAGCTGCACGAAGCGCGCACTGGTCTTCTCTTGCAACACCGTAAGGTGCTCAGCAACGAGCGCGGCTGGGAGCGCACGGCGCAACTCAGCGCCCTTCTCGCTCAGGCCCCAGAACAACAATCCTTGGCGCGACACATGGCGACCGCGGCTTGCGCGATAGGTCAGCACCGGCTCTGGCACGGGATAGTCAGAGAGCGACAGATCCGACATATCTGGCACCGGCAGCTTCTCGACGTCGCTTGCCGCATGCGCCTTGGCACGTCCCGTGGTTTTCAAACCCTCTTTGAACCACACGCCGTGCACTGGCTTGAGCTTCTCAGCTTTGACGTTGACGAGCAGCTCGGTGAGCACTTGCTCGGCATCCATGGTGACCACAGCGTCAAACGCATTGAGCACGAGTGCTTTGCTCGCTGCGTGTTCGACGGCGCACCATTGCTCGACCCAAGGCCCAGCAAGAACCAGCAAGGTGTCTGGCCGCTGCTCGCGCGCGTGTTTGGCGAAGGCGAAGGCGGGCAAAAACTGACCCGGCTCGGAAATCACGACGACGAGCGCTTTGGCGCCGGAGTGCTGCACGTCCGCGAGCACCTTGTCGTAGACGCGGCGGAAAGGATCGACTGCTGTCCAACGTGAAATCGCTTGCGCCGAGTACACGCTGAATGGCGCAGTGATGCTCGAGGCAGAGAGCTCAAAGGGATAGGTCAGACCCGAAAGCAAACGCATCGACGCGCCGATCGATTTGACGGCGGCGGTGTAATAATCGCGGCTGAAGAAACGGTTTTCATCACGGAAGGTCTCGAGCGCAGCGCCGCTCGACTCGAGCGCGGCTTGCCCTTCAGCAAAACCACCCGTGAGCGCGATGAGCTCTTGTTGCTCCCAAAAACCCAGCGCCGGACGTCGTGTGAGCCCAGAGATACGTGCTTCCGCAAGCGACACGGCCTCGCGCAGCTGCTCCGGAGAGATCGCGTCAAGGAACGCACGCAAATTCAGGTCCACCGTGTGCACTTGCACGTCTGCCGCTGCGGCCGAAGCCTTGAGCGCAGCGAGCTCCGGAATGGCCCTCGTGAAGTCGGTCAGGGGTGGACTGAGAACAATGGCGTCGCTCGGCGTGGCGTTCATTCGTGGACCCTTCTGTTTCGGCCGTTCCTAAGTGCGCGACCAGTCTCCAGTGAGGGCTGATCTCGTGCGAAGCGGAACTAGGCGGAAAGACGAGAGGTCGCTAGCAGACGTTCTAGGCCTGCTCAAGTGCGATGGACGGGATGAGCAGGAGAACGCTCAGGGCGTGAACTTGATGGTGACCCGCGAGGTTTCTTTGCCTGGGCTGATGAACTCGTATTGCGCAGTGCCTTCGACAGGAGAGGCCGTGCGCGGGGTGCGTCCCATAGACAGGCCACCCTTCTTGACGATCGACCAGGGCTGCGAATCGACCGCCACTTCGACTT
>JBIKMD010000441.1:0-4905 GCA_044359465.1 Myxococcota bacterium | reverse complement strand
ACAGAGGCCACGAAAAACCGTTCAAGCGCTTCATTCGCCGCATGAACCGCGCTAACGCGTAGCGAACTGATGTCGCGCGCCCCTTCTTCACGTCTTGGTCGCTTGGTTTCACTCGGTCGTGTAAGCCTTCGCGCTGGCGCAGGTCTGCTGGGCAGCGGTGAGGGAGCCGCAGAGTTTGCAGCCAAACAACTCGCCTCCATGCGAGGGATTGCCACCAAAGTCGGCCAGATGGCGGCGTACATCGACGGCGTCGTTCCGGAAGGTCAGCGCGAGCAATACCAGCACTGGCTCAAAGGTTTGCTCGATCAAACCACGGCTTCTCCTTTTGAAGACGTACGCGCGGTTATCGAAGCCGATTTTGGAAAACCACTCGACCAGTTGTTCGCCAGCTTCGATGAGACGCCCCTCGCTAGCGCATCCATTGGGCAAGTGCATCGCGCAACACTTCCCAGCGGGCTCGAAGTTGCAGTCAAAGTGCAGCACCCAGGGATAGCGGAAGTCGTTTCAGCGGATTTAAAAAACGCCGGCCTACTAGAGAGCGCCCTCGCGCTCGCCGGGACGCGCAAGTTCGAGTCCAAGCGGGTCATGGAAGAGATTCGCACGCGTTTCACCGAAGAGCTCGACTACACGCTCGAGGCCGAACGGCAACGCTATTTCCGCGCGTGCAATGCCGACAGCACGGCCGTGCTCGTGCCTCAGGTGATCGATGCGCTCTCTTCGCGCCGCGTGCTCACGATGGAGTTCGTACGAGGTGTATCGCTAGACGAGATGGCAACGAAGCCAGAGCCAGCGCGGCGCCACGCGGTCGAGACCATGTGGCGCTTCGTCTACCGGACCAGCCTCAATAACGACATGTTCAACGCGGATCCGCATCCCGGGAATTTCTTGTTCTGCGACGACGGCCGCGTGGCGTTCCTTGATTTTGGTTGTGTACAAAAATCCCCCAAGGGTTCCGCGATTGCGCGCGAGATCCACAAAGCGGCGGGCCGAAAAGACGAAGCGGCGTTTCGCAAACTGACGCCCATGTTGCTCGAAACCCGTGGCGGGCGCTTTGAAGAGCTGGCCGTGGCTTACCTGCGCGAGGCCTTCACGCCGCAGTTCTCCTCGCCCTTCGTGATTGATCGCCCGTACATTGCGGGTCTGGTGAAGCGTTTTCGCGATTCAGGAATAGAAGCCGCAAAGTCGCGTGGTGATGACGTTGTGCCCATGCCAGAGGGCGTGTTCTTCATGAACCGCCTCCAGTTTGGATTCTACAGCGTGGTCGCGCGGCTGAATGTGTCCGTGGACTACGCGGCCATCGAACGCGAGTTTCTTTAACGCAAATACGAGAGCGCCGTGTCGAAGTCCGCGGGCGGCTGACGTTCGAAGCGAAGCGTCTTCCCAGTGCGTGGGTGTTCGAAGCCGAGCACGAAGGCGTGGAGCATCAAACGCGGTGCCCGCAGAGGCTTTCCCTTGAAATCACGAATGTAGACGTGCTCACCCAAGATCGGATGACCCGCCTCACTCGTATGAATACGAATCTGATGGGTACGCCCAGTCTCTAGCCGACATTCGACCAGCGACGCTTCTTGTAATGTTTCTTTTACATTGAAGTGGGTGATGGCCTTTTGCGATTCGCGCGGACGCTTCTCGCCACGTTTGGCCATGGGCGTTTGTTCCCACGAACCCCGCAGCCCATCGCCGCGATCGCCCAAAAGATAGGACTTCACCGTGTCTGACTTCATCTGGCCGTGCACAATGGCCAAATAACTACGCTCGGTCGAGTGCACGCGAAACTGCTCTGCGAGCGAGGTTTTGGCCGTGAAATTGCGCGTGAAGATCATGAGCCCACTCGTGTCTTTGTCGATGCGGTGCACGACGCCAAGCGCGGGCGGTTTGGCGGTCTTCTCGATCCGGCCAAGGTAGGTGGTCACCCGCGATTGCAGCGTGTCCTTTTCGCCGTCGAAGGGAATCGCCAGCAGGCCCGACGCCTTGTCGAGCACGATGACGTCTTCATCCAAGTAAACGATCGATTCTTTGCGCAGATCCGTATGACCGAGGGGTTTTGGGACGTTCATACGCAAAGCCAATGTGGCCCCGGCTTTCACCGTGCGCGCCTCATCAGTGACCCGCGCATCATCGACGTACACTTTGCCCGTCTCGATATAGCGGCGTGCGTCCGACCAGCTCAAATCGAACAGTTTCTTCACCGCCGCGTCTAGACGGCCATTCGCTTCTACAACCTTGTCACTCATCTCAGCGGGCCTCTTGCTCCAAACGGAGCCGGTATGTCACCTCCTAAGTATGTGGATTGCAGCCCTGCTCCTCCTGACCGCCCATGAAACCGACTTCAACGTAGCGCAAAAGCGCGCCAAAGCAGAGAAAAAGGCCATCGTCGTCGATCTCTGGGCGACCTGGTGTCACTCCTGCCTCAGCATGCAAAATTACGTGCTGAACACCCCAGAGATACAAGCGCTCGAAAAACAGGTGGTGTTCGTCGCCATCGATACTGAGCTCGAAGCGAACAAACCCATCGTCGACAAATTCAAACCCACGGCCTGGCCTACGTTTTTGGTGGTCGATTCCAGTGGCAACAAAGTGCTCTCGCGCCTCGTTGGTAGCGCCACGGTCAGCGCGTTCCACACCTTCGTCACCTCAGCGCTTGCCGGTAAGTCAAAGCTCATTGCGCAGGCAGATGATGCGCTCACGCACGGTGCCAAAGCAGAGGCGGAGAAGCTTTACGTAGCTGCACTAGGAGACACCAAGCTCTCACCCTCGGACATTGGACGCGCTGCCACCTCACTCGTGTCTCTCTACTGGCAGAATGGCAACTTGGACCTCTGCGCGACGGAGGGCGAACGCTGGGCCAAAGCAGCAGCGGGGACTTATTTTGCAGCGGGCTTGCGCGCCACCGCCGCCGAATGCCTCATGGAGAAGACGCCGGTAAACGACAAGCGCCTCGCGGCGCTGCTCACGGAACTGGAGGTGCACGTGAAAGACACCTCCCTGAACGTAGATGACCGCAGCGACCTTTATGCGACCATCGCGTCGATCAACGAGGCGCTCGGGAAAAAAGAAGCCCGCACAGAGGCCATCTTGGCGCGTATTGCGATGCTCGAAGCCGCCGCCAAAACGGCCGCGACCCCAGAAGCTGCACGCACCTTTGATGCCCATCGCACAGAAGCGTATCTCTCTCTCGACCGCGCCGACGACGCGATTGCCCTGCTGACTGAGAGCGAGAAGCTAGCGCCGAACGACTATAATCCGCCTGCGCGTTTGGCGAACGCCTATTTGAAAAAGGGCGACCTCGCGAACGCCCGGGCTGCCATCTCCCGCGCGCGCGCCAAGGTGTATGGCCCGCGCACAGCTGTCATTCTGATCCTCCAAGGAGACATTGAAGGAAAAGCGGGCGAAAAAACCAAAGCCAAACAAGCCTACGAAGCAGCCAAAGCGATTTTGAGTCAGCAGACAAAAACGCTCGGCGTGCAGCTACGCCTGCAACAGATTGAGAAGAAGGTAGGTGCGTTATGACCCAATTGAGCGACCGCTACGCCGAGGCCCTCACCTACGCGCACACACTGCATTTGCAGCAGCGGCGCAAAGGAACAGACACCCCTTACGTTGCCCACTTGCTCTCTGTCTCCGCCATCGTTCTAGAGCATCAAGGCAGCGAGACAGAGGCCATTGCCGCACTCTTGCATGACGCGGTCGAAGATCAAGGAGGCCCGCCCACGCTTGCAGCGATCAAAGCACGGTTTGGCCCAGAGGTAGCAGCGATAGTCGATGGCTGCAGCGACACAGATGTGACGCCAAAACCGCCCTGGCGCCAACGCAAAGAGCACTACGTAGCGCATGTGGCTGCAGCGTCTCGTTCCATTAGGCTGGTCTCGGCAGCGGACAAGCTACACAATGCGCGATCCATCTTGGCGGATTATCGCGTGATCGGCGAAGCCATTTGGAAACGCTTCTCGGGCGGCAAGGACGGATCGCTTTGGTACTATCGCGCGTTAGTCAACGCGTACAAGAGTGCAAACGATGCACCAACGGCCTTATTGGATGAGCTGGACCGCGTCGTCAGCGAGCTCGAACGCCTGCCGCTTACCCAAGCCGTTGTTTGAGCGCGCGCACCAAAGTCTCGAAGTCGAGCGGCTTCGCCCAATAATCTAGGTTTTGATTGATGCACCAAGGCTGCGCTTCTCGGTCCGCAGACATCACCACTACCGGCACGGTGGCTAGGTTCGCATCACGGCGGCGTTCAGCGATGAATTGCATGCCGTTCATCACAGGCATGGTGAGATCGAGCAGGATCAGCCGAGGCTTCGCGTGCGTGCGCAAATAGGCAAGCGCTTCCGCTCCGTGGGCTGCGGTCACTACGTCGTAGCCTTGTTTGGTGATGATGCTCTTCAGGATGTTGCGAATGTCCTCTTCATCGTCCACCACGAGCACGAGCGGCTTGTCATGCGTCGGCTGATGCATGCGCTCGCTGAAGCGCGCAGGATCCTCTCTTTTTGCGTCCGCAAGCGGGAGCGTGAACAGAAAGTTGCTGCCGTGTCCGACCTGACTCTCGGCCCAGAGAATGCCTTGGTGCGCTTCGACGATGCCCTTCGCAATGTAGAGCCCGAGGCCCGTACCACTTTGGTTACTATCTGCGGGCCGCCAGTACCGGTCGAAGATGTGTGTCAACCGCTCTTCAGAAATGCCAGCGCCCGTGTCAGTCGTCTCCACTAGCACTTCGCGCTCACTGCAGCTCACGTTGATCGAGATGACGCCGCCGCGCTCGGTGAACTTGATCGCGTTGCCAACCAAATTCGACAGCACTTGAACGATGCGACCCTTGTCGCAACGAATGTGCACTTCCCGGCGCGCTTCTCTCGAGCAGAGAAACACGCCTTGCGCTTTTGCTATGGGCTCAAAGAGCTGGAGCGT
>JBIKMD010000440.1:0-4913 GCA_044359465.1 Myxococcota bacterium | reverse complement strand
ACATCCAGGTGCTCTGCGCTGATACGGTTGCGAACGCGAGCGACGTCATCTGCTCCCATTAGTTTCTCCTCTTGAGTGACGCACCAACATGGCTCTGCGACTTATCTACACTCTCTGCTGGCGAGGTGACGACGGGTTTGACTGCCAACGCGCGTTGCTTGAGGGCTGTCGCCTCATTGGCTCGTGCTGCCACGAACGGCGCAATCGCGCGGTGCAACACGTCGAGCAGCGCGTCGGCAAGCTTTGGAAGACCCGCGCGAACCCGCTGCGCAATCACCAGCAAGTGTTGGAGCGGCGTCAGATCATCGCCCGCTTGCACGGCGCGAACGAAGGCCTCAGCGTGCGAAGGAACGAGCGCTCCATTTTTATCCACGCCACCTTGAATCAGCGCAACGACGAGCGCATGCGTCTGCATATTCAAGAAGGATGACACAGATGAAATGGGGGTGCCACGCAAGGAAAAACGCGGCACACTATACACATGACGCCGCGGATCACAGACACGCCAAGACCTGCGCGAAAGCACGGGGCTTCTCTGGAGCACTCGCCACGACGAAAAAGAAGATCGCGCGCAGCGCCGCCTCCCCCACCACCAGTCGCGGACACCTGCGAGGTGCGGCATCAAAGGGGGAACACCAACGAGCCACTGCGCGACAACGGGCCCGGACGCGCATCGGACTCGCTCAGCCGTGTTGCTGACCGTTGCGAGGTGAGACTCAGTGCGATCGCGCGCGCGAACCCGAAGCTCAGCGCGCACCCAGAGCGGCTTCACCCTGGTGACATCGTGTCCATTCCGAGCGATCGGCCGCGGCTCCGGGTGAGCGATTTTCGTCTCTCAACCCATTCTACGACACCCGTGATTCGACGCGGCCCAAACAACGATGATGATATGCACTTGCTGTCTTACGAACGCTTCTTTGCCGAAGACGAGCTGTGGCCCGCCGTGCGCGCCGCAGCACTAGAATACCGGGTTCCTCCTCTAGTGCTCCTTGGCATCATCATGAAGGAATCAAGCGGGCGCAATCTCGACCTGCACAGAGACGGCACAGGACGGGGTTTCATTGGCCTCGACCCAAGCGGCCAGCTTCGCGACTTTTTGCGGTGGAGCCGTGAGCACGACGGCCGCGACAGAAGTGAGCACCATCGCCCCGTGGTATTTGGCGCCGTCCATCAGATCGAGTTTCTTGCGCTTCGCTTGTCCGAAATGCGCGACGAGTACCGAGGCAACCTCCGCCGAGCGGTTGCGGCGTGGCATACTGGCGGCGCGATGGATGAGGAGTACGTACGCTTGGTCGAAGGCTTCATGGCCGACTTCACGCACGAAGGCGCTCGCACCATTCCCACGACGAGGCCGAGAGATTGAGCGACGAACGACCACTCAGCGCATCCGCCATTCTGGGCGCCGCCCGCGCTGCCATCAAAGAGCCTCGGGCCGAACGTCCCACTGTCGCGAGACGCCGGCACTACCCTGCGCTAGAAGCACGCGTGGGAGAAACGCTGCCAGCGATGGTGGCAGAACCCGTGCGCGCCTTTCGCGGTGAAGCGCTTTCGACTTCAAAAACGGCCCTAATCAAAGCAGACATCACTCGCCGCAGCGCACTTCGCGCATCGGAAAACCAAACAACACCCAAACGTTTTGCCGCAAAAATGCAGGCCCAAACGCAAGGACTCACCGCCCACCAGAAGTTTCAACAACTCATCGAAAAAACGGTCAAGACGTTACTCGTCACCGCAAGTCAGGACGGCGACCTTGCATTTCGCGCAGACATCGACGCCGGGGTGATGAGCGACCTGAGCGTAGACGTCATGTACTCGCCACGCGGACTCGAGATTGCTTTCTACACGGAAGACACGGGTACACGACGTTTGCTGCAAGGCTACGAACGGGATCTGGTTGCGCACCTGCGCAGCCGCGGCTTGAAAGTGGCCCGCGTGCGCTACGAACGCGAACCAGATCCGAACGAAGCGCCGCCAGTCCCTATCAAGCGGTAGAGCAAGATGTGCGTGATGACGATGCATGCCCAAACGGCAAAACCGAGGGGTCTGTACATCAGCACGGCTTCAAAATTCGCGCGGCCCAATAGCTCAGGATTGACGACCGCGATCAGGCCGAGCGGCGCCATTGCATAGTAGCGATACGGCGCAGCCAGCGCAGACCATAGCGCAAACAAGAACGGGATGATCATGATGAGGTTTGCGCGCCAACCGAGCGGCGACAAAATGACGGTGGCAGGCCAGGCCACCATCCACCCAAGCGCGTAGGACCATTGGCGCTTATCCGCAGAGACGGCCGCCGAGGTTCTGAAAACGAACACCAAACAGGTGAGCGCAAACAGCGCGGCTAGTCCTAGAGCGACGCCCCAATGGGTGGGTGTGCCAGGTTCGCCAGCGAGGCAGGCCATGGCATAAACACTTTGATTCGTGCCTCGGCATACGACCTCTGCCGTGGACTCGGAGAGCACGCTGATCCACGCGCGGGTTTGCGCTAGCGCACCACCGACACCCCATCGTAGCACTGGAACCAAAAAGCCGAGCGTCCAAATGGTGACGACACCTGCGAGTCGCCGCCACTCACGAGACAAAACGAGAAGCGCTGGGAACAGCAGATAGGGCGGTTTAAAGAGCGTGGGCAAACCGATGAGCACGCCGGAGAGAAAGGGCGATTTGGTACGAATGTGCTCCCCGTAGACCAAACTGAGCAGCAAAAAGGTTTCAACTTGCCCGAGCCCGAACACGAGCTGCGTATACGCAATGGTCAGCAGTAGCACGCCGATCTGCGCGAGCGGTCGTTCGTTTGGCTCCACGCGCTCAGCCGCGAGTCGCATGGCCATGATGACGGCAACAGCGCTGAGAAGCGTGAAAACGATGTACGCGGCACGCAAGGACAAAAAACCCAGCGGGGCAAAGAGCAAAGCAACGCTTGGCGCATACTTATAGATCATGAACACGGCGCGGTCGTAGAGCACCTCGCCTGTGAGCACTGCGGCGCCGGCTTTGTGAAACACCGCAAAGTCATTGCCAGCGCTATGGTTGAGAAAAGCCGTTTGCAAGGCGACGACCGCGACGACGACGGCAGACCCAATCGAGACTATGTTAGGACGAAGACTGATACGCACACTGTGCTCCCAGGTGCGCTACTTAGCGGTAGTTTAATTGTGGCGATAGAGAAGCCCGGGTAAAACCAACGCTGCAGTATGGATACCAACGCGCGACCAGACCAAATGGTGAGTGAAAACGGCATGGATAATCCTCCAGTCACCGACGAAAGTAGCATCGAATCGTGGCGACAAGCGGTCGCAGCAGACCCGAACAACCTCGAGGCGCTGGGCTCTTTGGAGCGCGCCCTTCGAGACGCTGGTCGCTTGCGCGACCTCGTAGAAGTGCTGAGGCTGCGCCAATCGGCTGAGCCGGCGCGACGCATCGAGCTAGGGCTCGAGCTTGCCAACATGTTCGCGGGGCCGCTGACCGACGCCAGCCAAGCGATTGCCGAGTACTACCAGTGCGCTGAGCTCAGTCCCACGGACCCGCGGCCCTACCGCGGACTCACGGACTTACACCTCGCTAACCGGCAGTTCACCGAAGGCAAAGAAACACTGCTCAAAGAGCTAGAGCGCACGCCGGACAGCGCCGATCGCAAAGGTCGCGTGGTGCTTCTCGCGCGTGTGTACTTCGAAGGTCTTCAAGACATCGAAGGTGCGACGAATACGCTGATGGAGGTGCTCAAGGCGGACCCAACACACGCCGAAGCCACAGCGCTCGTCGAACAAGTCATGCAGATAGTGAGCCCCGAGACACAAGCCCGGCTCGCCGAGACGCTCGAACCCGCGTATTTGGCGCAAAACAACTTCTCCAAGATGGCGCTCGCGCGCGAAATGCGAATCACGCACACCGCGGATCCCGCAAAAAAACGCGAGCTCATGATCGAAGCGGCCAAGCTGCATGAAACCCGCGGGAACGATCCGCCGGGTGCGCTAGCGTGGCTGGGCCAAGCGTACCGCTTGGATCCCAAAGATGAACGTGTGCGCGCCGACTTGGAGCGCATCGCGATCAAAGCGGGCAATCTAGAAGCGCTCGCCGGCGAATACGAAGCAGCGCTGCAGGGAACGCCTGATCCTGGTGCACAAATTGCGCTGCACCGCCGTCTTGCCGAGCTTTACGAGAAACAACTCAAACGTCCGAACGACGCCTTCCCGCACCTGAAAGCCGCCGCCGATTTGGCTGGTGGCGATACGCAAGCGCTAGACCAAATGGCGCGCTTGCTGCGCACGGCAGACAAGCCGCAAGAGCTTGCCGAGGTCATCGCCAAACAAGTGGCGCTGATGACCGACCAGCAAAAAGACCAGCGCGTGCGCCTGCTTCAAGAGCTTGGTGATCTGCGGCTGAACAAGCTCGGCGATAAAGAAGGCGCCGTGACGGCGTTCCAACAGATTGTTGCGCACGATCCGAAGCACCAAAAGGCGCTCGAAGCCCTCGACAAATTGCTCACTGAGCTCGACCGCAAAGCAGACCTAGTGCCAATCCTCATGCTGCGCAAAGAGGTGGCAGGCGCGAGCGATCTTGGCGTGGACATAAACGTACGCCTCGGCGATCTCAGTAAAGATCGGCCTACCGAAGCGCTCGGCTTCTACAAGACCGCACTGCAGCGCCGTCCGCAAAACGCGCCGGCACTCGCTGCGCTCGAAGCGATGCTCGAACAACCCGACGTGCAAATGGACGTCGCCGCGATCTTGGAACCGCTGTACACGGCAAAACAAGACTACGCGCGCCTCGCGAAAGTCCTCGAAGTGCGCCTGTCACGCGCGCAAGCTCTAGCCGAGAAAAAAGGCTTGATGCGCCGCATTGGCGACATCTACGAAAATCGTCTGTCGCAAAAAGACCGCGCGTTCCAAATGAGCCTGAAGGCCATGCGCGAA
>JBIKMD010000439.1:0-4920 GCA_044359465.1 Myxococcota bacterium | reverse complement strand
CTTTGAGCTTTTCGCACCCATCGATGCCGTCGACGGCTTCCGTCACGGCGTAACCCGCGTCCTCGAGAACGTTGGCCAACTGCTCCCGTACACTTTGAGAGTCATCGACGATCAGAACGCTTTTCATTGCCTCTCCTTTTCCCGCATCCTGCCGGGTCAAAAATCACTTGCCGAGGGACGCCGAACGCGCCTCGCTCACCACATCAAAGAGCTCACATATCAACTCTGGGTATTGAGCCTGGGGAATGTTCAGCAGTGCGAGGGCGCTCGCCGTGTTCGCATCGATCTGTTTGCTCACGACCTGCCGTGTAAGACCTGAGGATGCGATGTCTGCGATCGCCACACACGCAATCAACGGCGCGAGGTCTGGCTCCACGGATGCGGCGGCATCGACCTCGTCATGCAGCAGCGCGGCGGCTTCGACCACCTCAGGAAGGCCCCACTGGCGTGCCAGCATCGCGCCGACCTCTTGGTGTACGAAGCCAAGCACGGCTTTTTCTGCTGCCGCGATCTCGGACGGCGGATCGGTCAAACGAATGTTCGCGTAGACCGAGAGGCTCATGTTCGTCGCGAGCGTCATGCCTACATCGTGCATTTGCCCCGCGAGAAATGCCGACTCGAGATGCTTGGGGCTATAGCGTGACGCAAGCCAGCGAGAAGCCAAAGCGCACAGAAACGCGTGCTGCCAGAGGCTTCGTTCCATGGCAGAGAATTTCCGAAACAGCGCCTTCGTCGACACGGCGACCACAATGTTGCGCGTTTCCGTCATACCGATGCGAGTCACCGCGGACTGCAAACTCGATGCGCGGTTTGCTGCGCCCCCGTAAACACTGGACCCAGCAAGGCGCATGATCGACGAGGCGATCGCGGTGTCGGACTCGATGAGCTCGGCGAGTTTGGCGGCATTGGTCTTGTCGTCGCTGGCCATCTGCACGGCGCGGCGCGCGACAAAGGGAAGAGCGGGAATCTCGACCCTTTCGAGGATTCTGGCGTTGAGCGCAACCATACGAGTGATGACGAGTGCGCCTGCCTTTCATTAACTGAGATCCTCACTACTTAATGCTGGCGCGCAGCACTTCGACACCGTTCGAGACGTAGCCTCGACGATGGAGAACCTTGTGAAACCGCAATGCCGACGCGGGCGGACCTCAGGACGGCGCAGAGTGTCGAGCGGGGCGGTCACCCTCGCGATACTACTCTTGTTGGCGAGTGAGTCCTCGGCCGATGAGCCGAGTGTACCGATCAGTCTCCAAGCCGAGCTGACCTGCAAGTTGGTCAAGTTCGACCGCAACTTTGCGGTCCGTGCAGGCGACAAGGCCATGGTGCTCATCGTCTTCAAGAAGGGAGGCGTCGACTCTGAGCGTATCGCTAAACAGCTCAAGGCAGCGTTCGAGACGCAGTCAACCCTAGGCGGCGTCGCGCACGAAGAGACCTTGCTCACCTATTCCGGCCCCGCGGCGCTGCTCGCTGAGGCCAAGAAGAAGAAAGCTGCGTTGATCATTCTCTCCCCGGGCGTGTCTGCAGACGCTCAGGCCATCGCCAAAGCCTTCGATGGCTACGACGGCGTCACCATCAGCACCTCCGTCGAAGGCGTGGAGCAGGGCATCGTCCTCGGTTTCGATCTGGTCTCTGGCAAACCAAAAATGCTGCTGAACCTCGAGCAAGCGCGCCGGCAAAACGCTGATTTTCGGTCTGAGGTTCTTAGGCTCATGAAGGTGTATCCATGACCCCGCTCTTGCTCCTAATCGATCTGCTCAGCACGGCGCCCGCGTCGGCTCCTGCTTCAGCGCCGGCGTCTGCTGCAGTACAAGAAGAGAGTGTGGACGACCTCGCCGGTCTCCTCGAATCGAACGTCGTCTCGGGCGCGAGCCGAGCGCGCCGATGACGCGCCAGCCACAATCACCACAGTGACAGGCGACGATCTGCGACGCTACGGCGTACGCACGATCGCGGAGGCCATGAATTTCCTCTCGCTCGGCATGGCTAGCCAAGATCCCAACCACTCCGTCGAGGTGAGCAGCCGCGGCGTAGGCTTCACCGCAGACTACGGCAACCACATGCTCGTGATCATCGACGGTCACCTGATCAACGAACCATGGAACGGCACTGCGTATTTCGAGCAAGGCCTCGGATTGCCCGTTGAAGTCATCGACCGCGTCGAGCTCATGGTTGGGCCGGGCAGCGTGCTCTACGGCAGCTATGCGATGCTTGGCGTGGTAAACGTCATCACCAAACGCGCCAAAGACGTGGGACGCGTGCAGCTGAACGTCGAAGGCACTGCGATCCCCGCGCAAGACGTGAACGCTCAGCCGCAGCTGCGCATCCCAGGGATGGGCGGGGCTATTCGTGCCTCAGCGCTCACCGGACACGAGCTCACGCTCGGTGGTCGCACGCTCGAGCTCGTGTTCGCCCTTGAGCACTACGCGCACCGCGGGCAGTCGTTCGATTTTCCTGTGCAGTCTGGGTTCACTGAGTCAGACGGAACACCGACAAATTATGGTCCGCGCGCGCCAGCGCCCGGCGCGTGGGGAGGACGGACGACCGACTCGTATTGGACCTCTGTCACCGGCGGCATCTTGAAGGTGAACTGGGGCGACTTTAGCCTGCTCGCTCGCGGCGTGCGCTCGCTACGTAATTCCCCGGCGATGGGCACCTTTGGTCCCATCGCGAGCGACTTCGACGCACGAGCCGAGGAAGCCGACTACTCCATGAACCTCGAGCTGCGCTGGAGCCGTCAGGTTCACGAACGCGTGAGCTTGATGATTCGTGGCTACTTCGATCTGTACTCCTACGACTTGTACGAGAGTCTTTCTTCGTGGAGCACCTACGGCTCAGGCGCAGACCTTGGTGCGCAAGCCGATCCCAATAACTTCAAGTTCACGTTGACGAACCCATCGGCGGCGCAGTGGGGCGGCATCGAAGCACAGACGCAGATCGACTGGCTCGGAGATGGACGCTTCCCGCTCCTGGTTGGCATCGATGCACGTTTGCGCGCGTACCGCTCGCGCGTCGACTACCTCGATGATGCGAACGGGAACGTGATCGACTCTACGAGTAAATACGGCGTGCTAGAATGGATGGTCGCGCCTTACATTCAGCAACGCGCGCGCGTGACGTCTTGGCTGCAGCTCAATGCGGGCCTGCGCGTGGACACACAATCGAGCTTCGCCCCTCGCCTTTCACCGCGGCTTGCCGTGGTCGCGACGCTACCTTGGGAGGGCCGCATCAAAGGGTTCTTCTCCACCGCATTCCGCACGCCCTCCGGCTACGAACGCTTCACCGAGTATGCAGGGTCAACGATCAAAAACCCTTCGCTCGCGCCAGAATCAGTCATGACAGGCGAGCTTGGGTACGAGCAACGCATTGGCCGCCACCGCATCTTCGCCGGCGCGTTCATCTCCAAGTACTCGTCCATGGTGCGTCTCGTAGAAGCGCCAGCCGAGCTCGCACCAAATGGTGAAAGCTGGCTGGCCAATGCCGGTGAGATTCTCAACGTGGGCGGGAACCTTCTCATCGAAGGCGCCTTCGGTTCGTTTCACTATGGTTTGACCTTCACAGGCGCGCGCAACTTCACCGATGTGGAGCTTCCGGTAGCGCCCGCAATCTTTGGTAACGCACGCCTGTCCTACGAGTTTGGCGAGCGTCTTCCCCGCCTCTCTCTTGCATCATTTTTTGCGGCGCCACGCTTGATCGATGTGGGCAACAACACCGGCACAGATGCAAACGGCGATACCGTGGTCTGGACGTCGCGGACTGCGCCCGCGCAAGCCGATCTACGCCTTACGCTCGACACGCCGATTCCGGTTCGTGGGCTCAGCCTCCGTGTGGTCATTGGCACGTCACTGACGCCCTACTCCCCTTACGTCGCGGGGCCACTACTCGCGCCCGATCCGGCCATCTCGACGACGCCAACGCTGAATCAGAATACACGCCTCTTCGGCATGCTCACCCTGAGCTGGAATTTGGATGCCCCGTGAGTGGAGAAAAGTCATGAGCGAAAAGCGTTTCGTTTCTGTCGGCGCCCGTCTTGCTGCCTCGACTGCGGCAGTGATCAGCGTTTTCTCTCTCGCCGCGTTTTTTGGTTTGTCGCAGTACCAATGGCAAACGCTGGTCGAAGGGCGGGCTGCGTCGGCGCGGCAAGTGATGTCTCTGTTCGCGGAGCTCGTGGCAGCGCCGCTGGTCTTCGAGGATGAAAAAGGAATCGAAGAAGGCGTCAAGTACGTGCTGCGCAACCCTGACCTTCTCTTTGCACGCGTCACCAGCGTTGACGCAGGTGCGAAACAAAAGGTCGCGCACCAATACATCAAACCAGGCGTGGGGCGCGAAGAGCAGATCACATTGGGCTCAGAGACGATCCCGTTCGACGACCGAGTCGTTGTCACTTCTGTCGTCAAAGACACCGATGGAAAGGTGATCGGTGGCGCCACACTCAGCTTTGCGCTCACCAGTGAAATTGCGGCCTACGCACGCTTGCGAATGCAAATTCTGTTTGGCGCGCTGGCCATCGCGCTGGTTCTGATTCTCGTGCTCGTCGTGGTCGCTCGCAAACGCGTCGTCAATCCGCTCGCCGCGCTCACCACCGCCGTACAGAAACTAGAGCAAGGGGAAGCAGCCGATGTCGCTGCGAGCGCGAATGATGAAGTTGGCCTACTCGCGGGCGCTTTTGGCCGAATGGCGGAAGCGATTCGCCAGCGCGAACAGCAAATAGCCCGCCGCAACCGCGACATGAAGCTGGTGCTGGACAACGTAGGTCAGGGGTTTGTCATCATCGATCGCGCCGCCTGCGTAGCCGGCGAACGGTCGGCCACTGCCGATCGTTGGTTCTCGGCCCCGACCAAAGGACAGCTCGTCGCCGATTGGCTCGCACCGCACGACGCGAATTTCCGTGACCGTTTTGCGCTCGCCTGGGAGCAGCTCATC
>JBIKMD010000438.1:0-4922 GCA_044359465.1 Myxococcota bacterium | reverse complement strand
AAGCATGCTCAAACGTTCATGAATTTTGACTGACATGTCGCCCCTCAAGCGACTCCTGGTGTCAGCGTTATCGCGCAAGAAACGGGATCGTTGCGACTCCCAGCAAACGATTAGGCCGCGCGGTGCTTCCTGATTGCGTCTTGTGTCATGGCATTGAGCGCGCGGGTGATGCCTGCTTCACCGGCCTCGAGCGCCTCCTCGCTGGTGTGAACCGAGTAGTAGCCACAAACGAGTGGATGCGGGTGTTTCATGGAAGAACCAAAAACGAGCTCTGCCTCACCTTCGGCTTCGACAAGCACCTCGCGTGTGCCCTCCGCGAACACGACCATTTCTCGCTCTACTGTCTCGCCGCCGATTCGCAGTTTGCCGACATGCGTGGCAAGCCAGGAAACGTCATGCGCTTTCGGCGCAACGAAGCGCCAGCTTTCACCATGGCGCAGGCGAACGTGCAGATAGGTGAGCGGTTCATCGTAGGGAATAGGACTCACTTGCTCTTCGTATCGACCGAGCAAGACACGCGCGCTGCCGCTCACCGGCACCCGCTCCGGCGCCAAGTATTCGCTCTGCGGCGCCGCGAGCTCCATCGCTTGCGGCAGCGCGATCCAAAGTTGATAGCCTCGCACAGGGCCGCCGGTTCGTGGGTTGCCCCAGTGCCATACGCCGCCCCCGGCTTGCATCCACTCGAGGCCATTCTCCGGCAAGACACCAGCCCCACCAGTAGAGTCGCCATAGTTCGTTGCGCCGCTCAGCAGCGTCGTATGCGTAGCGATGCCCGAGTGCGGGTGAGGCGCAAAGCCTTTGCCTTGAAAGTTGCCCAGCTCGAAGTAGTCGAGAAAGACGAACGGTTTGACGTGCTCGCCAAGATCGCCGGGGCTCATGAGCCTGGTGATTGGGCCGTGTTTTTGTCCGCGCGTGCGTTGAACGATCATGTGTCATCTCCTGTGAGTTGCGCGTCGGCGCCTTTCCCGAGCTTCTTGAGCAGTGCGACGAGCGTCGCGTGCTCGGCCGCCGACAGCGCCGAACCCGCGCGATCCATCGCTGCGGCATGGCGAGCGAAGACCTGTTCGATGAGCGCCCGCCCCGTCGCAGTCAAAGTCACAATCCGCGTGCGCCGATCAGCCGAATCAAAGCTGCGCGCCACCAGTCCGCGATCTT
The DNA here is from genome assembly GCA_044359465.1 of Myxococcota bacterium. GTDB lineage: Bacteria > Myxococcota > JADLHZ01 > JADLHZ01 > JADLHZ01 > JADLHZ01. Next base: position 3,767 of record JBIKMD010000438.1, on the reverse strand, counting down.
CCAAACGATCGACCGCGGTGGTGATCGAACCGCTCGTGAGCCCAATCGTTCGCCCGATATCGTTTACCCGCTGTGGCCCTTTGTTGAGCAGCAGCTCGAGCACGACGAAATCGGAGCCGCACATTTGCGAGGCGCCAATGCTACGCTCGGCATGCCGTGCCAGCGCACGGTGCGTCTTCATCAGCACGAGCCAGGTGTGCGTGCCTGCGGTCTTACTCATGCCTTGGCGCTTTGCAGCGTTCCGCCCCGCCGACGCAACATGACGCGGCCAGCGAGCACAACCAAACTCAATGCGGCCAGTACGAACGGAACTGCTGCCGGCTCGCTACGATTGAGATGCGTCACCCCGGCGCCTGCCATGAGGACCGCGAGTGCGCCCGCTGCCACCGGGGTAAGCACGGGCGCTACGCCGATGGCGACCGGCAAGATGAGGCCCACGCCCCCAGCCACTTCTGCGGCGCCGATGAGCTTGATGGAGGTGGCGGAGAAGTCATTGGCCCAGCCCATCTGAGGGTTTTGCAGAAGGGCGTCGCGATCCGTGGCGAGCTTCATTCCACCTGCACCGACAAAGGCCAACGCGAGAACACCAGAAAGAATCCAAATTGCGATTTTCATGATCAAATATCTAATCATCAAGTATCTTGATGTCAAGATATTAAACCAGCGCATTGTTCGTGACACCAGTGCAGGCGTTAAAGTCCGCGTTGCCCTACGAGCACTTGATCAGGAGCGCCCGCGTCTCGGAGCACATGGACTTTGTCGTCCAGAATGAGCACCTCTGCCGGCGTTGGATGACTCAGAAACATGAGACTACTGGCGCTGTAGCCGTAGGCACCACTGTAGAAGACGCCCACCAGATCGCCAATCGCGAGCGCCGGTAGATCGATCTTGGCTCCGAGCACATCGAGGGGTGTGCAGCACGGGCCCACCACCGCAAAAGGGGTGGAACAGGCCTGGGTCATGCGGTTCAACACAGCGACTGGATACGGCTTGCGAAACACTTGGCCGAAGTTGCCCGTCGCCGTGATGTGGTGATTCATGCCGCCGTCGGCGACGGCGTAGGTGACTCCGCGTGATGACTTCAGGTCGATCACCTTGGTGACGTACACGCCTGCCTCTGCGACTAGGTAACGTCCGAGCTCGATGATGGGCCGAAATGTCTCGAGCCCTCGCGTTAGTCGCGCTTGCTGAACGAGAGACGCGAAGCCCTTTGCGAACGCAGCCAAATCGAAATCCTGCGAGTTATCGAAATAGGGCACCGCAAAGCCGCCGCCGAAATCGATCGTCTCGATGGGCTTTCCACTTTGCTCAGCGACCGCTGCGGCCATGTCGATGACCAGACTACAGTGCGCAAGCAACGCGTCGACGTCGAAGATTTGGCTCCCAACGTAGACGTGGATTCCGACAATCGACACATGCGGATTCGCGCGTACTGCTGCGATGGCATCAGGGACGAGCTCTTCGTCAATGCCGAACTGCGTGTGACCGCCGCCCATCCGCATCTGGGAGCCCTTCACTTGGTTCTTGGGATTGATACGCAGGCTCGCGCGCGCTGTCTTTCCTGCCGCCTTCGCAAAACCCGCGAGCCGAAGCAGCTCGCCTGTTGACTCGACGTTGACAGACTCAATACCCCAGGCAACCGCCTCTTTGAGCTCATGATCGGTTTTGCCGGGCCCGGCAAAGATCACATTTTGGGGCTTAAAACCCGCCCGCTGCGCGAGAAGCAATTCACCAATAGACGCGAGCTCAGCGCCAATGCCCTCGCGCGCGACGAGCTGACAGAGGCCAAGACTCGGGTTCGCCTTGAGCGAGAAATAGAGCTCGGTTTCGCTCCCAAGCGCTGCTTTGACGTGCCGCAAACGCGCTAGCAGCGCGTCACCACCATAGGCAAAGAACGGTGTACCAACCTGCGCTGCGATCTGCGAAACCGGCACCGTTCCAAAGGTGAGCTCGTTCTCACCCTTGCCGAGTAGCGAAGCGAGCGCCTGTGCCTTCTCGTATTGGCTCTTCACTTCGCGTACTGCCCACGCAGTAGCGATCGATCCGTCTTCCCGTTCGCATTCTTCGGGAGCTCCGGCAGGATGTGAATCTCTTGCGGTACGAGATGGCTTGGTGCCTTGGCCGCTATCAACTTGCGCAGCTCCTCCGCGGTGGTCTCTGTTTTGCCCTCACGCAGCGAGCAGATGACCACAATCCGTTGGCCAAGCGCGTCGTCCTTTTTGCCGAACGCGGCGGCTTCGTGAACCGCGCCAGTCGTATAGAGCAACTCTTCAATCTCCAGCGGGCTCACCCGATAACCCTGCGTCTTGATCTGTTCGTCTCGCCGACCAACGTAATACAAGAAGCCGTCTTTATCTCGGCGCACGATGTCGCCAGAATAGACGACCATGTCCGCCCCGTTCATCTCCGGGGGAGCGAACGGGTTTACGCGATACACGGATCGTGTCTTCTCGATGTCACCCCAGTAGCCATATGCGACGGTGGGTCCGCGGTGGATGAGCTCGCCTTCTTGCTCGGGCTCGGTCTCCTTACCCTCGGGCGTCACCACCCAGATGTCGGTATTCGGAATCGCTTTGCCGATGCACGCAGATCCTCTGTGTACTTCCGAAGGATCGAGGAACGTCGAACGAAAAGCCTCCGTGAGGCCATACATGAGGAAGATCTTCGTGTGCACGAGAAGCTGACGCAGCTGCTCGAGGTGCATGCTCGGAATCATGCCGCCCGTGTTGGAGATGTAGCGAAGATCTTTGAGCGGCTCGCGCTCTAGGCTCTTTTTGTTTTGCAACAACAACGCCCACACACTTGGCACGCCTGCTATGCCCGTAATCTTGTGCTCACGCAGACTCTTCAAAATGTCGCCAGGCATCGACGAACGCTGAAGAACGAGCGTCCCGCCAACGCGGAGCATCTGGGTGAACTGATTCATGCCCACGTCGAAGTTGAGCGGCAGGATGCTTAGCACCCGATCGTTCTGCTCAGACGAAAGGTAGGTGGCGACGATCTGCGCGCCAACAACGATATTCTTGTGACTCAGCATGATCCCCTTCGGGAGACCTGTGGAGCCGGACGTATAAATGATCGTGCCGAGATCGGTTTCGGTGGCGACAGTGCTGGGCGGCAGCTCCGCTCCACTCGTGAGGATCTGATCGAGTGCCACCACCTGACGCACTTTGCTCGCGGTCCCGCCAGGAACACCACGCACGTAAGCGACGTCGAAGTCGGGAAGCGCCTCGCTCGCAAGCAAATCATGATCGATGATCATGTGCCTAACTTGGCAGTTGTTCATGATGTGGCCAACCTGCGCCGACTTCAGAAGCGGGTTGCAGTTCACATACACCAAGCCTGCATGCGTGCAGGCCGTCATGGCGACCACGGCCTCCCAGCTCTTTTCGACATAAACGCCAACACGATCGCCGCGCTTGCAGCCGTGTTCTAGCAGCGCCCTGCCAAGGCGCGCGCTAGCCGTGTAAAGCTCCTGGAACGTGTAGGAGCGCTTCCCATCCACGATGGCCACGTTGTCCGGCACGCGCTCGGCGGAGTTGATGAGGAAATGAAAGAGCGTCCATTCTGGGTATTGCGACATAATTAAGCTTTTTTGCGCTGCACGAGCGCGGCGATGGTGCTTAGGGAACGAAACTCTTCTTCATTGATTTCTTCAGGCTCAATCTCCACACCGAACTCTGCCGAGATGAACCCAACAAGCTCAATCGTTTGCAACGAGGTGAGGATTCCGCTCTCAATGAGCTGCGAATCCGCGGTGAGCTTCT
>JBIKMD010000437.1:0-4923 GCA_044359465.1 Myxococcota bacterium | reverse complement strand
GGGGCGCCAGCGAACTTCGACGCGTCGAAGTGCTTTTCCTACCAAGACTAATCAAACGCTCGTGATGGCTTTCCAGGTGGCATCCCACGCCGCCTTGCCGTGGACGCGTTCGATGTAGCGCCGGGCCGCTTGCGAGTACCAAGCGATGTCACTTCCTTTGAGTGCTTTGAACTTGTCGTTCAGCGACAGCGCGCTCGCAGTAGCCGCCGCGTAAGGCTTGTTGTTGACCACCACCGTTTCGTACTGCGCCACGTCGATCAAGAATGGATCCGCGCGGTCTTCGTACGCTCCCGTGATGTAGTCTCGCATGGGTGAATGATTGGTGGTGATGCAGGGAACGCCGCACGCCATGGCTTCCAATATGGCAAGCCCAACGCCTTCGTAGCGGCTAGGTGCCACGGCGACATCTGCGTCGCGGTACAGATCGCGCGGTGATTCTACGTCCGCAAACAGCGGAATCTTCGCTGCATGAAGACGCTTTTCGCCATCATCATACAGGGCAACCTGCGTGAAGACCTTGAGACCCTCGAGGCCGCCAAGCTCTACAGCTTCTATGAGCTGCTTAAAACCTTTGCGATTGTGCGGAAAACAAGCGCCGTTGGAGAACACGAAGCGATCGGCGCGCACGCGCTCAGCGAACGGCAGCTCGGTGAGATCCATAGGGCAGGGGACGACGACGCTGCGGTCGCCATAACCAAGTTCTTGAATCACCCGGTGGCCATCTGCGTTTCGCAGAATGAGCAAGTCAGCGTTCTGCGCTTCGTCAGAGCTTGGGTTAAAGACCTCGGCATTGGCAATGAGCACGTTCTTGATGCCGCGAGATCGCGAGTGCTCGAAGAGTCCTTGAAAAGGCAGACTCTGATAACAGACCACAACGTCGAGTCCCGAAAGGAAACGATCCAGCGTTTCCCAGTCGCCGCGGGCCCAGGCCAGAACGTGTTCCTGGCGCGGAATCTCATCCCAGAGCCCGTAGCCCATGTCCGGGCGCGCGCAGGCCAGCCAGCGAGCGAAAGGAAGCTGACGCCACAGGCGCTTCGAGTTGTTGCCCGCGCCACTCTCGCAGGATAGGCCGACGAGCCCCACTTTCATAACGGATTCATTCCTTCGAAGTAGAGTCGCCGCAGCTCGCGGCGCATCCAATCCGTGTCGATGAACCTTTCGAGTAGATCTTTGCAGCCGTCGGCGATCATGGGCGGACGAATCGCTGCAAAAAATGCAGAGAAGCGACGATCTTCGCCCACGTAAGGAAGTGCGATTGGCAGCACCAACGTCGCAAGGCGCACGCGCCCTAGGCGGGGCCAAAGCGTCTCGGCGTGCACACGCATCTTTTGCCTGCTCGCTCTGTCACTTCTGTAGCCACGCATTCTGAACTTCCAAAAGCGAAGCGAGTTTACCGCGTGCTCACGAGACAAGCGCGGCAGCCGCAACCATTTGTTCATGGTGTCTTTTACTGCTTGGCCCATGGGATCGATGAGGCTCCAGGCGCCCGCTTCGCTGCGCCTTGCGAAGAGCGTGTTCATCGTCATGTCCTTCCACCAGGCGTCGGTTTCTAGATGATTCGAAAACACGGCAGGCACGAGCACATCACCCGTGATCGGGTTGTAGCGTGTACCGCTATTGATGCCGGAGAGACGCAGACACGCCGCATCGAACCCACCAGCGGTGTCTTCTTCTCCCATAGAGGGGGCGATGCGCAGGACGCCATTTTGGGCGTGCGCCATGCTCGTCACAACACCGGCATTCACGTAGTTAACGCCAAGGTCAGCTGCAATGCGTCGCAATTCGGGAATGGGCGCAGTGCAAACGAAGTCGACGTCTTTGATCGCATGAATCAGCGCGGCAGGTGTGGCGTTCGGGTTCGTTGTTGCAAGGCGCATCGTGTCGCGCACGCAGCCGCCGTGCAGCATGAGCTCGAAGCCTTCATGCCAAACCGCCTGCATGTAGTCGATCACGCGAAGGTCGCCGAGTGCAGGACGATGAACCGCTTTTTCCAACATCCCTGCGACGAGTGGGGACGCCGCGCATGTGACTTCTGGATAAAGGCCCACGATGAACGCGCGCTGTTCCTGCGTGGTGGGTGAGGTCGTGGACCACGCGCTTGGGCGCAAGACGCGTGCGTCCTCCCAATAACCAGTTTCCTGCCAAGTGCGGCCATTCGATAGCACGCGCAGCACGAGACGACCAAGCCAGTCAAAGCCCAGATAGGCGCCGGACATCCAGCGATCGTTGATACGAATGGTGATTGGCTCACCATGACAGAGCTGCTCGGTCGGCGGCAGCCCGCGGCTGCTCAATGTGGGTGCAATGTGGGCTAAACGCCACCAAGCCAGTGGCGCATCTCCAAAGCGTGCGCGTAGGTGGTTGACGCCAGGGAGCGCGAAGTAGTGTTTCTGCGCGACGCTCGGCTTTTCGAGCCAAGCATCTTGATCGAGGCTCACGCTCCTCAGTTGCTCGTTCACTTGTTCGCACACTAGGTCCAGGCGCAGTTCTAGCAATGCCTCGCCAGAGAGCTGACGCAGCAGCGGATGCAGTGCAAAGGCGCGATCAACAAGCACATGCTCAATGGCGCGGTTCTGTTCCTGTGACAACTGAGAGAGCAACGCCTTCATCGCGGCGTGTTGCTGGGCGTAGGTTGTCTTCACCACAGCTCTGGATTTTCTTCGTCGACCTTGGGCGACTCGCGATGCAAGCGGCGGCCGTCAGCATAGGCGAGCGAAGTGCGAAACGTTTCGGTGCCGAAATAGCGGTTGAAGAGATCGCCCGAGCCGTCCTCGTGCATCACGCGCGACAGATCGTTCATGAACGCGTCGAGCTTTTCACGCGTGGCGAGCTGCGAAGCGGCGATGGCTTCGATGTACCAAGTGAGCCGATCAAGCGGTTGTGCCCGCACGACCTCGAGCAGATGCTGGCGCATGCGAGCTTTTGTCTCGGCATCCGCCTGAAAGCCGCGCAAGCGAAACTTCCAAAAGCGAATGGACAGCCGCGGATTCGACCACGCTTTGGTTTCGCGCAAATGGCTTTGTAGAATATCGCGCTGCGATCCGCCAGTAGGATCTGCAAGCAGCCAGGTCCCGCGATCACCCAGGTGCGCGTAGAACGTGTTGATGTGCCAATCTGTCGCCCACGCATCCTCCTCCAGGTTCAAGCTGAAACGCGGGAGGAGAGTGGCGCTCGTTGGATCTGGTGGTGGTTCCCAGTGCCAACGTCGTAAGCCCGTGATGTCGAAGCCTGCGCCTTCTTTGATGCCTATCTGCTTGGGCAGCACGCGAAAGACGCCCGCTTCTTGCGCGCCAAAACTTCCTCCCGTGTCACCAATGCCAAACTCTGGCGCTGTCTCGTTGATGATGCGGCGCACTTCAATCGTGGGCGCCGTCGTCACCAGGTCTACGTCTTTGACGGGCGCACCTGTGATCGCACCACGCACGGCGCTGCCGCGTGTGCACACGAAGTACCCTTGCCGCTCGATAGCATTGATAAAATCGCGAATACTATAATCGCCAAGCGCAGAGGCATCGATACTCGCGTCGAGCGCAGCGCTCACGGACGTTTCGGCGACTTGCGTAGCAGCCCCTAAAACGGGGACTCGCAGTGTTTCGCGATCTGGGCTCCAACCGACTGGCCGCAGAAAGAAGGCGTCAGTCCATTCAACCGCGTAAAGGGTTGCGTGAAAGCGTCCACGCGCGCGCAAGTAAGCGCGCCCAAGCGCATCGTAGCCATCGTAGACGCCCCAGACGTAGCTGCCGTCTGAGCGCGCACACATGGGCTCTCCTACATCCACTTGGTGCATGTGTGGCACGCCGCGCGTTCCGCCCTCTGCTCGCAGCTGCTGCGTTTGCCACCACGCAAGTGGTGTCGCACCGAAGCGCCAATGCAAGCTACTCCCCGGGATCAGAGCGCTGTAATGAGCAGCGTCTAGCTCGATTTTCCCCGTTCTTGCGCTCAGCACTTGGCGTGCACGTTCGCACTGCATGTCATTGCGCAAATCGCAGAGTGCTGCGCCATCGAGCCCGCGTAGGATGGGCTGCTCGGAGACGGCGGCATCAATGAGCACGCGCTCATGACAGGTTTGTTGTTCGTCAGCTAAACGTGCGGTGAGCGCGCGGACGGCTTCGAGTCGCGCAAGCTCTTCGCTATGGTCAAGCCCCGACTCATTCACGTTTGTACCAAACGGTCACGCACGCGTCGCATGACAATCTCTCGCACTTTGTTCGTGCCGACCGCTGCGCCAAAAACCTCGGCCGCGCCTCCGGCCGTCATCGCTTCGCCGATCTGTTGGATCAAGCTGGGCACCTGCTCGACGGCGCGGCATTCATAGAACAGGGTGCGCGCCAAGATTTCGGCGATGCGCGGTGGGTGCTGATCGCGCAAGACATCGCTTGCTTTGGCAATCGTTGCGAGTGTGCTCTCTTCAGCGCCGAACCCACGTCTTCGAAAGTTCCAGAAGCGTAGCAACAAAGACGGCGACGAAAGCGACGCTTCGGGCACCAGTCTGAGCATGCGTGCTTCTGCGTCTTTCACGCCCTGACCAGCAAAGGGGTCGGTGAGTGAAAACACGTTGTGTTCGAGATCGACGCGCACATAGAGCGCGTTCATCGTGAAGTCGCGTGCGACGCTGTCTTCCTCCAAGCTGTGTGCGAAGATCACCGGATGGTAGACCGAGCCGTCTTCTCTCACGCGTGGCGGCTGCATGTAGCCGTAACTCCGCAGCGGTGTGATGCTCAGGCCCCGCGCATTGAAGCCGCCAATGGCTTTGCCACCAATGTTGATTGTGCCCTGTTGCTCATCGAAGAACGACGCCCACATGCCCGCATCTTTTTCGGTGGGCGTTATGGTCCGCGCGATGGTGCGAATGTCATCCATGCTTGCGCTCGTTGCGATGTCTAATGGGGTGAGCGCCTGGGGAAGCGTCGTCTGGGGATTCGC
>JBIKMD010000436.1:0-4933 GCA_044359465.1 Myxococcota bacterium | reverse complement strand
GGGTCGGTTGCAGCAGGTCAGTCGTGAGACACTCAATCTCGTCTCCGCGCTCGCTGCGACTTACCGAGGAGCAGACGCGCCCCAGGCACTTTCTGTCCAATTTCCGCACTTTCCGACTGAGCACAAAGCAGGGATCACTGCCTTGGCACAAAGCGTCCTCGCCGAGCCTGGCGACTTGGAGGCGAAGGTTGTCGCAATCCTCGAGACCATGCGTGCGCAGCTCACGGGCGATCTCGACCAGCTGCGCCGCTACGAACGCGTGCAGCAATTTCTAGCTAACTTGGTGGTCAAAAAAAGCGATGCAACTCGCGATCTCTTCGAGGGCGTGCGGTGAGCGATTCTCCGGGGGGACTTCGCGATCGACTCATCCAAATGCGCACGCATGCGCTCGCGTGTTTGGCCAATGGTGACTACAAAACAGCGCTCGCGGACCTGCGCATTGTCACCGCTCTGACGCCTCGAGATAACGAAGCGCAAAAAGGTTATGCGGCTGCGCTCATTCGCAGTGGAAAGCACAAAGAAGGCGTGACGATTCTGCGCAAGGTAGCGGAGGCCACACCAGACGACATCGAGCTTCACTGCGTCATTGGTGAGCTACTCGCGACCATGCTCGAGTACGCAGAGGCCAAGACGCACCTAGATCGCTGCCTCGCGCTCGACCCTAAATCGGACACGCCCCATGGCGTCCGCGCACGCGTGCTCTATCGCCGCATGCAACGTGCACTCGAAAACCAGCTCGGCCAACCCAAGTAGGACGCCTTTCACGCGAAGTGATTCACGGGCCCCTGACCATGCCCAAGCTGCGGCGCTGTAGCGATGGCCCGCGCAATGAACGCCTTCGCCTCGTGAGCGGCCTCAGAGAGTGCCTTGCCGCGCGCTAAAAGCGCCGTCATCGCAGCGGAATAGGTACAGCCCGTGCCGTGCGTGTGAACCGTATTGACGCGCTCACCCGAATACCAGTGGACGCGCGAGCCATCGAACAACACATCACTCGCATCTTCACCCGCGCTGCGGTGCCCACCTTTGACCAGCGCCGCTTTGGCGCCAAGCGCAACCAGGGCCCGTGCCGCGGCTTCCATGTCTTCTCGCGTGTGCACCGCTCGGCCAAGCAAACGCGATGCCTCGGGTAGATTTGGCGTGATCACGTCACACAGTGGAAGCAAGGTGGAATGAAACGCAGCAACAGCCTCCTCGGCAAGCAGGGGCGCGTTGTGTTTGCTGATCATCACGGGATCGCACACGAGCACACCGAGCGATTGACGATGGCGCGCAACAACGTTGATTGCGTCCACCGAACCAAGCGCTCCAGTCTTTGTTGCGCCCGGCGGAATGTCTCGAACACACGCCAGCAACTGCGCTTCAATGAACTGGGGCGTGAGCTGCTGCACCGCTTCAACGCCTTGCGTGTTCTGCACGGTCAGCAACGTAATGGCACTCATGCCATACGCCTGAAAACGGTGAAATGTTTTTAGATCCGCCTGAATACCAGCGCCGCCGCTAGGGTCCGACCCGGCAATCGTGAGCGCGACGGCGGTCAAAGTGCGGGAACGGCTTGGCGAACGAAGTTACGCAAGGCAATGCGCACTTTGTCCGCAGTTTTTACTGCAATGCGTTCTTCGAATACGCGAAAGCCTCGCGCTTCTATGCCACGCAGCAACTCGAAGTAGATCTCGCCCATGGTCTCGGCCGAGGCGAGCTTGCGGCGCTTCCCTGACGGCAAACAGGCGCGCGCTTCTTCGTAGAAACGATGCGCACGGCCGGCTTCGAACGCCATCAAATCGAAGAACGCGTCAGTGTAGCGGCCAGCGAGCAAGTCCTCCTCAGTGACGCCAAAACGTTGCAGATCCTCACGCGGGAGATAGATGCGCCCGCGGCCTGCATCTTCGCGCACGTCACGCAGAATATTGGTGAGTTGCAACGCGAGTCCAAGCTTCTCGGCGTAAACGCGGGTTGCATCGTCAGCGTGACCAAAGATGTTGAGCGCCACCATGCCGACTGCCGAAGCCACATGGTAGCAGTATTGATAGAGCTCGGCGAAGGTCTCGTACCGCGTCTTCACCAAGTCCATTTCAACGCCGGTGAGAATGTCCGCCAGGTCCTTTTCTCGGATCCCAAAGCGCGCCACCGCCACTGCCAAGTCTTTGCCTTCTTGGTTCGTTGGCTGCCCCGCGTAAGTCAGGCGCAACTGCTCGCGCCACATCGCCAAGATTCGCATTCCTTCTTCGCGATCAGTGACCTCGTCTACTGCGTCATCCACGGCGCGGCAGAAGCCGTAAGCGGCCTTGAGACCTTCGCGCCGTGCCTTGGGCAGCAACAAGAACGCAAACGCAAAGTTGCTCTGCGTAGGCATCACTGACTTGAGCATGCCGGTGAGCTGCTCGAACAATTCTTTTACCATTGCGTGAGCTCTTTGAGCTGCAACGCACCTACGCGGGCCGCGGCTTTCACCCAGTCTTTGGGCGTGAGCGCGTGATCTCTCGTGAACACGTCGAATTTGTCTGCTTCAATATTGTCGAGCGCCACGTCCACGCTCATGAATAGCATTTGCAACTGAATGCGCAGCGTCTTCGGCAAATGATCACGCAGCGGCTGGCCGCGTTTGAGATACATGCGCGTACGCGAGAACTGAAAATCCATTAGCGCGCGGAACTCACGGGTGGTGCGGCGCAGCTTGAGGTCGCTCTCGGTCACACCAAAACGGCGCAGATCTTCTTCTGGAATGTAGATGCGACCGCGCTCGAAATCGCGAGACAAGTGCGTCCAGAAGGTGTTGAGCTGCATGGCCGTCATAATGTCGTCGGCGGCGCGAATGTGCTCGGTGTCCGAGATGCCAAGCATCTGCAGAATGATGCGCCCAATTGGGAACACTGACTTTTCGCAATAGGTAATGACCTGCGCGAAATTGGTGTAGCGGCGAACGCGCGCGTTCATGCGTGCACCGAGAATCAAATCGGTGAACGGCGTCATCGGCAGGTTGTAGTGCTCAATGGTCGCTTTGAGTGAGACGAGAATGGGGTGCTCGGGGGAGCCGCGCAGCACGTCGAGCACTGACGCTTCCCAGGCTTCGAGCCGCTCTTCGCGGTCGTTGTCAAAGCGGGTGTCCGCGCCAAGATCGTGCGTCATGCGCGTGAACGCGTAGATGGTGGCAATATGGTTGAACAAGTCTTTGGGAATCAAGCGATACGCGATGGGCGTATTCTCCGGCTCCGCGCGCGCCATCGCGACGCAGAACGCTTCCGATTTCTCGAGGGTCCATGGACCGCCCTCTGGAATCTCTAAGCTCACGGGATCATTGGATGCTTTTCTAAGTGCTGTCATGTGTGCCCCCTACTGACGAACGGGTTCTGTGTGAAACTGAATGCGACGCGCGTGCAAGCTCATGTGGCCGCGCTGAATACCTTCGGTAGCGAGCGCACGGATGGCAGCGAGATTCGATGCTAGTCCAGCGGCCGCGATGATTTGCCCGAGGCGCTCGGTGTTGGGTTGTCCGAGCAACTGCATGGCAAGCTTGGCGCCCGGGTGAAAGGTGACGGCGCCGCCCACTGTGCCAATGGCCATGGGCAATTCGATCTGACCTTCTAGATCATCGTCAGCGTTCTTCTTCCAAATCGCTATCGGCTCATATCGGCCCTTGGCTGCAGCGTAGGCGTGCGCCCCCGCTTCAATACCGCGGAAATCTTGGCCCGTGGCCAAGGCGACAGCGTCAATGCCGTTCATGATGCCCTTGTTGTGCGTTGCTGCACGGTACGGATCGAGCTCGGCAAAGCGAGACGCTTCCACAATGCGGTCCCGCACTTCTTCGCCGGTCGCTTTCACTTCCGGCGTATCGATGACCAGCGCTTCCACGGGAATGATGCCGCGCACGCGAACACGGCGGCGGTCCGCTAGGTTCGAAAGAATACGCAGACCACTGCGGGCCTCGGCCAGATCCGCCAACCGCGGCGCGACTTTTTCTGCCACGGTGTTGACCGCGTTCGCACCCATCGCGTCGCAGGTGTGAATAATCAGATGGACGACAATGGTGCCGTCATCTAGGAGTCGCAGCTCGATCTCTCGTGGCCCACCACCGCGGCGCACGAGCCCCGGTGCGGCGTCTGCCATGCGTTGCATGATTTCTTCGCGCGCACCGTTCAGCGCTTTCATGGCGCGATCGAGGTTTTGCACTTCGAGCAAATGCACTTGTGCGATCATCAATGGTGGATCGCTCTCAGCGCGAAAACCGCCGCCTTCACGAATGAGCCGTGCGGCGTTCGATGCGGCTGCGATGACACTTGGCTCTTCGGTCACCATGGGAACCAGGACGTCCTCGCCGTTCACCGCGAAGTTCAGCGCCACGCCCATGGGAAGCGCGTACGTAGCAATGGCGTTTTCCACCATGTGGTCGGCGAGCTCCATGGTCATGCCGCCGTTGGCCGCGAGGGTCTCGAACACCTTGAGATCCACGCCAGCACTCCTCGCGAGCATGTCACGGCGCTCAGCGATGGACAGTTTGTAGAAACCCTTGAGACGCGACTTACTCATACGACAACTCTTTCATAACAACCGAGCACCCGAACCAGGCTTGTGACTCAACGTATCGAGCACACCAGGTACGGCGCTCAGGGCTTTTTGGACTTTTTCCACGTCTGCAGGTGCGCAAAGCACCTTCACGTGCGGGCCAGCGTCTGCCGTGAAAAACGCGAGTGTGCCTTTTTGGCGCAGCTCCCAGATCGCTTGAAAACAGTCGATCGTGGCGCCGTTGAAGTAAATGAAGGGCGTGCGCGCAGCAAAAGTGGTGGCGTGCATGGCGAGCGTCGAGTGCTCCATGGCTTCGCCCAGCGTTTGCAGATCACGCGCAAGCAGCGCTTTGCGTCCCGTATCGAAGTCGCGACGCCAATCAGCAACCCAGGCTGGGTAATAGGTCGACGTATGCGCCGTGTGCTGCATGCCTTGG